>CAYUBV010000522.1:0-1879 GCA_964443035.1 uncultured Tangfeifania sp. | reverse complement strand
CGTGGGCATAAAAATTATTCAGAATGAATGATTCCGAATCGAATGCATCGTAATAAGCATCCGGAGCCTTTGGGTCGAGTGGCGCATGGACCGCATGGTAATGTAACTGCACATAAAAAGGTTGTTCTTTTTTTATGCTCTCATCCATGAAACCGATGGCCAGGTCGGTAAACAAATCAGTGTTGTATTCCGGATTTGGCAGAACATGTTCAAATCCCTCCCAAACATTGGTGGCGTTGTAAAACGGACTTTCCCACATGTTGTAGCCGTAGTAATAATCGAACCCGTTATTCAGTGCATGGTGATCCGGCACGCATGAGCCCATGTAACCATTTTTATTCAGGTCTTTTTGTACTTCGGGATGTTTCCAAATGAACGGATAAATTCCTGCAGAATCTTCAATTCTGTGTTTCTTCATGTATTCAGCAACCATGCTTTGATCGCGGCTGCCAATGTGCCATTTCCCGATGTGAGCAGTGGCGTAACCCGAATCGTGCAGTTTTTCTACCAGCAGACTGCCTGGTTTTGGTCCGTGCGCTTCGCAATCGATGTTCCGGTAAATGCCCCACTTGTTTTGCTGAATTCCGGTGGCAATACCAATGCGTGAGGGGGCGCATAAGTTGGAAGAAGCAAATGCATTGGTAAACATCACTCCTTCTTCAGCCATTCGCGATAAAGTGGGAGTTGCCCTGCGTGAAAATTCAAGTGCTTCTTCCGGCTCGTAATCCCCGTTTTCGAGGGTAAATTCCAGAAACAGGGGATCGTAATCTTCGGCTGAAATCTGCTCACTGTTGTATGCTATTTGCGAGTAGCCAAAATCATCGAGCATGATGAAAATGACATTGGGTTTGTCGGACTTCTCACTAGCTATTCCGGCGCAAGCAGCTATAAAAAAAAGCGAAATCAAAAGTATCTGTTTCATGATAAAATGGGTTTTAAATTTCAAAATTCATGTACCCCAATATTCGTTTTTCCCTCGATTGGATTGCCAAATAAATCCTGACCGCCGTTATTTTCAACTTTAATTCCGGCATCTTTACAGGGAGAAGTTTTTTGCAACATGAAATTTTTAAGCACTTCAAATCCGTCTCCGCGTGCAGAAACATCCACAAATTTGGGGTCTTCAAAAATGGCCGCCGGGTCATCGGGCATGTTTTCTAAAGTGCCGTAAAAACAATTGTTACTGAATTCAGTTCCTTCATCGCCATCAAAAAAGAAATCCGCTTTTTCTTCCACATAAAAAATATTGTTGGCAAACAGTGTATTTTCAGGCCACGGCCCGCCCCAGTTATCCATTTCAATAATTGTGCGGTCATTTTCTGCAAGCGGTTTTTCAGGAATGATGAAAACGTTGTTGTAAATTTTTGTATCCTCCACCGGTCCGCTAATATGGATGGTGGGCGCAAACCAGCTCCTTCTTTCCGTTTCATAAGGCCGGATTCCGTCGTTCACACTCACGTTGTAACGAATGATTGTGTTCGTGGTACCGATGTTCCCGTCGGTGTGAACGTTGTTTCCGTTGTTGCAAACCAAAAGAAATCCGCCGTAATTATCGTGACTGTAATTGTACTGGATGATGGTATTTTGGCAGTTCCAGTCGGAATCGAAACCCTGTCCGTCCCATTTGGCTTTGTGCCCCGAAACTTCGTTAAACTGAATGATGGTGTTATCAGCACTCCACGGCCAGATGCCTGCAGCAGCTTCTTCGTGTGAAAGCATATCAGGACAATCGCGCATCACATTGTATTCAATCAGCGCACCATCAGTTCCGATGGGCACGATTCCATCACCGGGAATTTGTTCCAGCAGGTTATTCCGTATTATCACTTCGAGGCTCGGGTGCCATTCTTTGCGGTTGGTGTAACCCCGCGAATTGATG
>CAYUBV010000521.1:0-1879 GCA_964443035.1 uncultured Tangfeifania sp. | reverse complement strand
CGTATTCTGCATCAAGAAACCATTTCATTCGATTTTCAAACTCTTTGTTTGACTCGTTTAAATAATTCTCCTGGCAATTACCAGCTAAAACAGTGAATAACAAAACAATTAGTACGATTGAATTTTTCATATTCGATTTGATTTAAATTTTATCAGCTAATAAAAGTAATTGATTTTTGGATTTTTAAATACATAACGTCACAGAAAGTGATTTACCGGATTTCAATAAGCACGTGCAACAATTTTCATAACCGCGTAATCACTGTTTTCTCTCCTTCTTTCAGATTCATCTTAATCAACTTCCCATCCTTTTCATATTTCTCATCAGATGAAAATTCAGCATCACCAAACGGATTTTCCAAAACTATTTCTCCTCCGTTTTCCGATGTAATCTCAACTTTAGTTATTTCTCCATTCTCCATGTCCGCTGAAACAAGAAATGCACCCCTGGTGCGCAGGGTAGAGAATGAAACATCCTGCCAGTCTGCGGGAATGGCCGGAAATAATTTTACCACACCGGTATGACTTTGAATCAGCATCTCCTGGACAGCCGAAGCAAATGCAAAGTTTCCTTCCAGCGTAAATGGCCGGTAAGTCATTTTGGAGTGCCCCGCTTTACATTGGTCACCATTTACATGAAATGAATTCTTCAGGCAGAAACATTCTGCGAAAATGCGCAATGCTTCGACAGCTTTTTCGCCTTCAAATGCACGGGCATACAAATTGGCCTGCCAACTGTAAGAATAGCCGGTCCAATAATCGGGACCAACTTCCGCCAGATTATTCAGTGTATTTTGAATGATTTTTTTATCTTCTTCCCCGTTGGAAAAATCGATAAGACCGAGCGGGTGATATCCCATCAGGTGCGAAAAGTGCCGGTGCGACTGTTCATAGGGAACGGATGGGGAAAACATGAGTCCGGTTTCCGGATCGACTGCAAGTTCAGGCCATTCGGTACGTATCTGTTCCCATTTCTTTGCTTCCTCATTTAGACCAATTTCACGCGCCATCTCCGCTGCTTTATCGTATGTCCAGTGGATGAGTGCCAAATCGAAATTGGTGGTTTCAGCAAACCATGCACGCTTCGAATTATCAAAAATTTCAGGGCTTGAGCTGATGGGGAGTTTTCTTTCCCCGTTTTCCTTAACCGCCACCTGGTCAAGAAATATCGCGACATCTTTAATCCACGGATAAGCTTTTTGCTCAAGGAATTCTCTGTTCATGGTATAGCGCCAGTGCAGGTAAAAATGGTGCGAGAGCCAACTTGCCACTGTCGGACCAAACGAATACTGAATCCAGCCGCCCATCGGCTCGCCTTCGAGCGTGGTTACGCCGGGGACGTTCATTCCTTCTGTTTCAAAATAATCGCTGGTGTATTTTTTAAAAGTAGAACGGTATTTCCAGAGCCAGTTAATGAATCCTTCTTCCAAATCCAAATGATTCCCGGTGTATGCCGGCCAGTAGCTTAGTTGCGTATTCAGGTCGTGGTGGAAATCACCTTTCCACGGAGGCAGTTTTCCGTGATCGGCCGTCCAGACTGCCTGCAATGCAATGGGCGGGGCATCGGCACGGGCAACCGAACCAAATTTATACATTTCAAGATAATATTGATTCTGCAAAAGTGAATCGGGAATAGAAACATCAGATTTTGCCCAGTATTCCGACCACCAGGCAAGATGCTCCTTATACGAATCCTCCATTCCCTTTTTTATCTCCGCGGCCACTACCTGCTGTGCTTCAGGTTTTGGTTCCCAATCTTGCTTCGACGATGAAACCGACCAGCATCCTGTCAGGCTGTTTCCGTCTTCTTTCCATTCTGTATGAATTTGGTACGAAAAATCGCCCCAGCCTTGTTGATTGTAGGTATAATAGTTTTCAC
>CAYUBV010000520.1:0-1881 GCA_964443035.1 uncultured Tangfeifania sp. | reverse complement strand
ACGGACAAGCTTATCGATTAATCATTCAAAAAATTTGAAATTTCCCGGTTCACTTTTCTAATCTCATCCTCTATCATTTTAATCACTTTCCGGTCGTAGGTCATCAGGCCGTTTACTTCCGATTCCACATCGGTGGTTTGTGTATAAACCGCACCAGAGTAACCGTTTGGAATCAGTTCTTTCAACCGTTCCGCCATTTCAATGTAAGCATCGGTAGCTTCCTGCGAAGTTTTGTACTGCACGTAGCCCCAGTTGCGGCCGGTTTCCCACAGGTGGCCTTCCTGAGCCAGGCCAATACCTCCGTATTCGCCCAGCACGTTTACCATTTCAGAATGGTACAATCCCATTACCGGATTCGGGTAATTGTGCATGTCGAGAATGTCGCCCACTTCGTAATGGTTTCCTCCACTTGCCGGATTTACCAACCGCCAGGGATCGTAATCTTTGGTCCATTCGGTTATCTCTTCGGTTTTAAACTGGCCCCAGGCTTCGTTAAACGGCACCCAAACCACCACGCTCGGATTGGAGTAGCAAAGGTCCATGATTTCCTTCCACTCGCGGCGGAAATTTTCTTCGGATTCGGCACTTCTTTCGAGCTCTTTTCCATCGAAAAAGTTACGCATTTGCCATTGCGGCGAGCGGTCGCCGTTGGGCATGTCCTGCCACACCAGGATTCCTTCGCGGTCGCAATGATAATACCAGCGGGCCGGCTCCACTTTTACGTGTTTGCGAATCATATTGAAACCAAAGTCTTTTGTTTTTTGAATGTCGTACAACAATGCTTCGTCGGTTGGGGCAGTGTACAATCCATCGGGCCACCAGCCCTGGTCGAGTGGTCCGAAATGAAAATAATCTTTGTTGTTGAGCTGCATGCGTACCACTCCATTCTCATCGCGCGAGGTGGAAATTTTGCGCATTCCAACATAGCTTTTCACTTCATCAACGGGTTCTCCGTCGCGTAAAACGGCAACTTCCATATCGTACAAAAACGGAGATTCGGGACTCCAGAGTTTTGCATTGGGCACACTAACCAGCACCTCCTGCCCTGCAACTCCTTTACCAGTTCCCACCACGTTGCCGTTTTCCAATACTTTCACCTCGATAATATCAGTAGAAAAAGTTCCTTCGGTTGCTGCGTTTACAGAGATATTTTCGCCATCGATATTAGGAACGGTTTTCAGGTGGGTGATAAAAGCTTCATCCACCGGTTCAATCCAAACGGTTTGCCAGATTCCGGTAACCGGAGTGTACCAGATTCCGCGGGGATCACTCACCTGTTTGCCGCGGGGCTGGTAGCCTCTGTCGGTGGGATCCCACACTTTCACGGTCAGTTTTTGTTCGCCGTTCTTCTTCAAAAACGGGGTTATGTTGAAGCTAAACGGTGTGTAGCCTCCCTGGTGTAAGCCAACTTTTATATCGTTTACCCATACATCGGCTTTCCAGTCGACTGCGCCAAAATTCAGCACGACATCTTTTCTTTTCCAGCCGGAAGGAACAGAGAAAGTGGTTTCGTACCACACTTCATTGTTTTCGCCTACCCGCTTCTGAACACCTGAAAGGCTTGATTCGACGGGATACGGCACTAAAATTTTTCCATCGAAAGCAGCGGGTGTGCTGCTGCCACGTTCAACGATTGCATAATCCCATAGTCCGTTCAGGTTTAACCACTGTTCGCGTTCAAGTTGCGGACGCGGATATTCGGGGAGCGGATTTTCAGGATCGATTTCCGCTGCCCATTCAGTTTTAATTTTGTCTCCGGCAGGTTGCCAGGTTTGTGCACTCAAAAAATTTGTGATTGCCAAAAGCAAAATAATTGTCAGACTTTTTTTCATTGGATTTTATTTATGATTTAGATTTTTACAAACTTAGCAATATACAACA
>CAYUBV010000519.1:0-1882 GCA_964443035.1 uncultured Tangfeifania sp. | reverse complement strand
GGTACAAATTGGTATAAGCTTCCAGAATATGCAGGTGGGTGTTCATCGATTTTTTCACGTTCAGTTCTTTGGGGCTCAGCCGCTGGTCGTCGGTCTCTTCCCATTCGGCAGTTTTGGCCTCAAAATATCCGCCAAATTCATTGTCGAAAGCATATCGTTCCATCACCATAAACATGGACTCAGCAATTTGCTTCGCCGTTTCATCTTTAAAAGCGAGGTAATATTCTGAAAGTGCGTAAATGAAAAATGCTTCGGCATAAAACTGCTTTTTGGTATCCACGGGTGTGCCGTCAGGATTTACGCTCCAGTAAATTCCACCGTTCACAGGATCCCAGAACGATTCCTTCAAAATGCGGAATGCCTCATCGGTCATTTTTTTGTAAATCGCGGTTGGGAAATATCGCCAGGATGCAGCAAATGTCCACATAATCCGGGTAATAAATACCGCCGAAAGTGGCGCATCAGGAAATTTTTCTCCGCTGTTGGAAATTCGTCCGTAAAACATTTTCCGCTGCGGATCATACACTTCTTTTACCCAATAATTGAGGATGTTGTCGGTGAGTTCGTTTTCGAATTCTTTTTTCAGCTTTTGTAAGTCCAAAATATCAATTTTTTATGATTCATTTATAAATATCCCTATTAAACATTTATGCACACGTCATGCTAAGTGTTCACTCAATTTTATTGGGCATAATGAGAAGATGACAGAGATGCTGAAACAAGTTCAGCATGACGTTTCAAGGTTACTTGCAGCCTTCATTAAACGCGTCACCCTGAACTTGTTTCAGGGTCTTGTTTGAAAATCTGTCATTACCAACTTGTTTCAAAAGAACATTTTATCATCGTGGCCCGGGAAAAATATTCCGGCATCGATACGGATGCGGTCAAGCGTTTCCATTAAATCGAGGCTCATTTTCCAGTTCATCCGGTCGCTCTCTATTTTGCCGGCCTCGAGGCACTCCATCACATGCTGCGCTTCATATTGGTAACCAAATCCTTCTTTGTGTACCGATTTAAAAACTTTAGGTTCTTCATCTTTTTTCCACAAAGTAATATTTGTGGGCACAAACCATCGCGGATTCATTAAAAGATATCCCTTTTCGCACCAGTATTCAGTTTGAACAGGAGAATAAGAAGCAAAGCTGGAAGTCAGGTTGGCCATTTCGCCGTTTTTATATTTGAAAATCATACTGATGCTTTCTTCAATTCCTGTAGCACTGAAGTCGGCAAACGATTTGATGGTTTCCGGTTTACCCAGTGCGGTCAGTGCAGCAAACACCGGGTAAATACCGATATCGAGCAGCGAGCCACCGCCCAGTCTTGGATTGTACAACCGTTTTTCCGGATCATAAGGACCGTTAAAAGCAAAGTCGGAACGCAGCATGTTTACTTTTCCCAGTTCTCCCGATTGCAGGATTTCCATTGCGGTTTGAAAACTGGGCTGAAACATGGTCCAGAAGGCTTCCATCAAAAAGGTATTGTTCTTTTTGGCGGCGTCGATCATTTCGGTTGCTTCGTTTTTATTCAGGGCAAATGCTTTTTCGCACAAAACGGCCTTTTTATGATTCAGACACAATAAAGTATGTTCGTGATGATGTGAGTGCGGCGTGGCAATGTAAACCACATCCACCTTCGGGTCGTTCACCATCTCCTCGTAATTGCCGTAAGCCTTGTCAAATCCGTATTCCGACACAAAATGTTCGGCCCGTCTGATGTTTCGCGAAGCGGCAGCATATAAATTTGCGTTGGGCAGCAATTGTAAATCTTTGCTGAATTTATGCGCAATATGTCCACAGCCCAGAATGGCCCAGTTGTAAGTTTTTTCCATTTATAATAAATTTTCTCCTAAAATAATTACGCGTTTTTCTATTTCCAACTTTTC
>CAYUBV010000518.1:0-1885 GCA_964443035.1 uncultured Tangfeifania sp. | reverse complement strand
CGAAGATAGTTTTTTTCGATCAAACTAAAATAACCGGGGCTGTTTTTAAAGATTTTAAACAGTGAAATTTTTTAATCAATACGTTGTGTGCTGAATTATTCAAACCAGCATAATCCCAGAAACAATCCGGCCGGTTTCAATGCCTTCCCTGCGTGCAGAAAAATATTTCGCTTCTTCCCGAAAAGTACATTCTTCAGAAATTTCGATGTTATTTTCTGTCAGCCCGGCGGCAAGTAATATTTGATGGTTGGCTTCCCAGAGATTGAAATGAAATTTTCCGGATTTGTTTTTTTGAAGTGTTTTTTCAGGAAACGGAAGATATTTTCGTACTTCATTTACCACCTCATCGCCCACTTCGTAAACTTCCGGTCCGATGGAAGGACCAATTGCAGCCAGTAAATCTTCGGGCTTCGAATTATACTTGCTTTGCATTTTCACCACCGCCGCCCCGGCAATCTTTTTAACGGTACCGCGCCAGCCGGCATGAACTGCTGCTATCGCTCTGTTAACAGGGTCGAACAACAAAACCGGCACACAATCGGCAGTTTGTACACACAGGCAAATTCCGGGCAGGTTGGTAACCAGTGCATCTGTTTCATTTAGCTCATTTTCAGGAACTCTGTCCAGGTCGGCTACACAATTGGTATGAGTTTGCCGCGGAAACACAAGTTGTTCTGGTTGAATTCCCAAAGCCGCGGCCAACCGAACCCTGTTTTGTTTCACTTTTTCTGAGGATTCGCCTGTAAAACGTGGCAATTCATTTTCCGGAAAAGTTGAGCGGGTTGTACTAAATGCCAGCATGTTGTAATTTTTGCTGAATAGTTTGTAAGTTTCCGTTTTCATTTTATCCGTTTCTGAGAAGTTCGTTCAGTTTTTGTTTGTTGAGAAGCGTTACCGTTTTTTTCTCAATGATAATCAGTTTTTCACGTTGCATTTCTGCCAAAACCCGGGCCAGCGAAGGGCGGGTTACTCCAAACAAATCGGCAAGTTGTTGCTGCGTGTTTTTCAATTCGATGGAATGGAGTCGCTCGCCGGCTTTTTGCAGTAAAAAATGGGCCACTTTTTCCTTAATGGTTTTAAAACTCAAAAAGTGCAGTTTTTGCGAAAGAAACTGTGTGCGCGATGAAATGCTGTTCAGGTAGTTTTTCAGAATTTTCAAATCCATTTGGAGCAATTTCAGGAATTCGGAAATGGGCACTGCCAGTATTTTTACATCGGTGTTGGCGCTTACCGTTACCGGAAATTTATTTTCGGAACCGAACAAAAAAGCAGTGGCCAGCGGACGCGGCGCCTCAATATCTTCAATCTTGATTGTTTTTCCTGAATAATCAATCATTTCGCCTCTCACGCTGCCTGCAAGAATAATGTAAAGATGCGTAATCTCCTGGCCTGCAATTGCAACCACATCATTCTTCGAATAGTTTTTAATTTGAAAATGGACGTGTTTTAATAGTTCTTCGGTACGGTTTTCAGAAATTCCCCGAAAAACAGGGCATTTCGACAATAACTGGTAATCTATCATTTATATCGGTTTTGTAACAATTGATACAATTTATCCAACGACTGAAATCTACATTTGTTGCTGTAAAAATAAAAGCAATGATAAGGGAAATAGTTAAAATAGACGAAAAATTGTGTGACGGATGCGGCCAGTGCGTGCCGAACTGTCACGAAGGAGCGCTGCAAATTATCGACGGAAAAGCGCGGTTAATCAGCGAGTTGATGTGCGACGGACTGGGTGCCTGCCTGGGTCACTGTCCACAGGATGCCATCACCATCGAGCAACGCGAAGCCGAAGAATACGACGAAGAAACAGTAATTGCCCGGATGATTAAAAGCGGCAAGAGCACTGTTTTTGCCCACCTGAAACATTTGCAGGAACACG
>CAYUBV010000517.1:0-1886 GCA_964443035.1 uncultured Tangfeifania sp. | reverse complement strand
TCGATGACGATAAGTTTGCCAAAATGAAAAAGGAGTTGCAGGAGAAAGGGATGAAGGTAACAAACAGTAAAAACCTGTAATATCCATACCACCCAACCGGCTGAAGATTGTAATAACCAATGATGGACTTTTTACATCATTAACAAAAACTCTGTAATAATATTTCTTATTGTTGTTAATCAACAGCTTTGAATATACATTTGCTTTAGAATCGTTCCGAATTAAAAAATGAATAACCGCAAATATTAACTGTTTACCTCAAAAAGTTAAATTTGTGGACAATCTGATTAAACCGAAAACGATGAAAACCAACAGAAGAGACTTCATCCGGCAACTTAGCCTCGCTTGCGGAAGTGTGCTGTTTATTACTTCCTGCGACAATTACGAATCCATATGGAGATTTTTCACCAACAAGGAAGCGAAAACAGTAATTGCCTTTGCCGAACAAATCATTCCGGCAGATAAAGATGCAGGGGCGACCGAAGCCAACGTTATTAACTTTATCGACAAGCAACTGGTAAATCACTACATCCGTTTTCAGGATGAATACAGAAGCGGAATTCAGGCGCTGGAGCAGTCGGCTCTTGCCCTGTACAATAAATCTTTTTATCAACTCGATACTGAAAACCAGATTGCGTTTATGGAGCAGATGGAAAGTGGTGAACTACCGGAAAATCACTGGCAGGAAATGAATCAGCAGCGGTTTTTCAATATGCTGCTCGATCATAGCATGCAGGGATTTTACGGTTCTCCCCGGCACGGTGGAAATAAGGATTATGTAAGTTACAAAATGATACAACTCGATTATCCGCAAATAATCGGCCAGAATCGCTACAACACCGAAAGTGTTTCAGGAAAAACCCATGTAAAATGAAAAAAAAACATGTAAATGCAATTGTAATCGGAGCAGGCGCCGGTGGCGGAATAGTTGCCAAAGAACTGGCAACTGCCGGATTAAGTGTTGTTTTGTTTGAACGTGGTGGCTGGGCCAGTTACGACGACCATGACGACGATGAATTGATTTCGCAACGAACAACAGTGCTCGCCAACGCTTTTGGGCCGGACAAGGAACGTTACCGCAGGGTGGTGGAACATGCCGATGGAAGTACCAGAGTGGTATTGGCAAACGAAGGCGGCTATGGTAACAATGCAGCTTGTGTGGGATCAGGTACAGTAAGCTACGGCGCTATGGCGTGGCGTTTTATGGAACAGGATTTTAAAATGAAGTCGGTTTACGGACATGTTGAAGGTTCGACCCTGGAAGATTGGCCAATCGATTATTTTGATCTGGAGCCTTTTTACGAAAAAGCGGAATGGGAAATCGGTGTGGCCGGAGATCACAATGCCAATCCGTTTATGGCGCCGCGTAAAAAGCCCTACCCCATGCCACCGTTTAAATACCACCGCGAAGGACAAATGCTGCACGAAGCAGCCACACGTTTGGGCCTGCATCCGTTTTCCATTCCGATGCTCCGAAATTCAGTGCGTTACAATGGCCGACCGGCATGTTACCGCGTACGCCACTGTGTAGGTTTTGCCTGCCCGGTAAATGCAAAATGCGGTACCCATAATACGGTTATCCCGATTGCCATAAAAACCGGCAACTGCGATTTGCGGACCCACTGCAAGGTGGCTGAAATTATGATAGACGACAGCGGACATGCTACCGGTGTGAAGTATTATGATGAAAACGATAAAGGACAAATACAAACCGCCGATATTGTTGTAGTTTCAGCTGCAGCCATTGAAACAGCGCGGTTGTTGCTCAACTCCAAATCAAAATTGTTTCCCAATGGCGCAGGCAACAACAGCGACTGGGTTGGAAGAAACCTGCAGGGCCATGCTTATACAGGAGCATCCGGTTTATTTAAAGATGAAATTTACGA
>CAYUBV010000516.1:0-1896 GCA_964443035.1 uncultured Tangfeifania sp. | reverse complement strand
CAATGGTTCCGTTAAAGCCGTTGAATGGTCCGTCGATTACTTTTACGGTTTCTCCTACCACATACGGGATACTCATTTCCTCGCCGGTTTCAGCAAGTTCATCTACTCTTCCGAGAATTCTGTTCACTTCGTTTTGCCTCATCGGTACCGGATCTCCACCCTTGGTGTCGCCTAAAAATCCGATAACGTTAGGAATATTCCTTAGTGTGTGTGTAACTTCACCCACTAATGAAGCCTCGATAAGAACATATCCCGGAAAAAAATTACGTTCCTTGCTGATTTTTTTACCGTTCCGAATTTGATAAATCTTTTCGGTAGGTATTAAAACCTGTTCAACATACCCTTTAAGATCTCCCTTTGCGATCTCGTTTTCGATATATTCTTTTACTTTCTTCTCCTTACCTCCAATAGCCCGAAGAACATACCATTTTTTTGTACTGTCGCTCATTTTGACCTCCCAGGGATTTTTCGATTAATAAAATAATCCATAAATAAATTCCATTATGTTTCTGAAACCCAGATCCATAACGAATATCAAGAGTGATATAATTAAGGAAGCAACCATTACAACCAATGCGCTGTTTTGCAGCTCTTTCCAAGTAGGCCACGTCACTTTATGGACGAGTTCGTTATAGGCCTCTTGCAAATACAATTTTAGTTTCATATTAAACTTTACTCATTAGTACGGAAGGTAAGACTCGAACTTACAACATAAATTCACCCCCAATTGAATGAGTTTCTTCCGTGAATAGTAGTCCCGGACAAATAGCCCGGGACTATTATTTTTTTATACCGATTGTAACAGATTTATTCCATAATTTCAGTAACCTGACCAGCACCAACTGTGCGGCCACCTTCGCGGATTGCAAAACGCAAACCAACGTTAAGGGCTACCGGATAAATCAATTCTACCTCAATAGAAACGTTATCACCCGGCATTACCATTTCACGGCCTTCGGGCAAGTGAATTTCTCCGGTTACGTCGAGTGTACGCAGGTAAAACTGCGGACGGTATTTGTTATGGAATGGAGTATGGCGTCCACCTTCTTCTTTTTTCAATACATACACCTCAGCTTTAAATCTGGTATGAGGAGTGATTGAACCTGGCTTGGCCAAAATCTGTCCACGTTTAATCTCTTTTTTATCAACACCACGAAGTAACAAACCTACGTTATCACCGGCTTGTCCGTCGTCAAGAATTTTACGGAACATCTCAACACCTGTACATACGGTTTTGCGTCCCTCGGCTCCAAGGCCAATCAACTGAAGTTCGTCACCTGTGTGAACAACTCCTGTTTCGATACGGCCGGTAGCAACAGTACCACGACCTGTAATTGAGAATACGTCCTCAACCGGCATCAGGAATGGTTTGTCAACTTCACGTTCCGGAAGCGGAATCCAGGTATCAACTGCATCCATCAATTCCATAATTTTTTCTTCCCACTCCGGCTCACCGTTCATTGCACCAAGAGCTGAACCTTGAATAACAGGAGTATTGTCACCGTCGAATTCGTAGAACTCCAGCAATTCGCGGATTTCCATTTCAACGAGTTCCAACAATTCTTCGTCTTCCACCATGTCAACTTTGTTCATGAAAACAACCAGTTTTGGAACGTTTACCTGGCGGGCCAAAAGGATATGCTCGCGGGTTTGCGGCATAGGTCCGTCGGTAGCAGCAACTACAATAATTGCTCCGTCCATCTGGGCGGCACCAGTTACCATGTTTTTAACGTAGTCGGCGTGACCGGGACAGTCAACGTGAGCATAGTGACGATTTGCTGTCTGATACTCAACGTGAGCAGTGTTAATTGTAATACCCCTCTCTTTTTCTTCAGGAGCATTATCAATTGAATCAAATGATTTGATTTCGGAAAGGCCTTTTTTGGCCAATACCAT
>CAYUBV010000515.1:0-1896 GCA_964443035.1 uncultured Tangfeifania sp. | reverse complement strand
GTGAGAACAGCTTTGTTTAACTACCTTTTTGCCAAAAAAAACGGCGGCGATTTTATACTTCGGATTGAAGACACCGACCAGAACCGGTTTGTTCCCGGAGCGCAGGAATACATTGAAGAAAGCCTGGCATGGTGCGGCCTGCATCCGGACGAAAGCCCCCAAAAATGCGGAGATTACGGTCCGTACCGCCAAAGCGACCGCAGGCAACTCTATAAAAAATATGCCGACCAACTGGTAGAATCGGGTTGGGCGTACATTGCTTTTGATTCGCCTGAAGAAATGGAGCAACTCCGGAGAGAAGCCGAAGCGAAAAAAGAAACCTTTTCTTACGGCATCCAGACGCGTGGCATTTTAAATAATTCGCTGAACCTTCCGGCAGAAGAAGTCGAAAGCAAAATGGAAGCCGGCGAAAGTTATGTGATTCGCTTTAACATGCCCGAAGATTTGGACATTACAGAAAACGATATCATCCGCGGCGAAGTGACTTTCAACACTACCAAAAGCCTTGACGACAAAGTGTTGTTTAAATCTGACGGAATGCCGACTTACCACCTGGCCAACGTGGTGGAC
The DNA here is from genome assembly GCA_964443035.1 of uncultured Tangfeifania sp. Classification (GTDB taxonomy): domain Bacteria; phylum Bacteroidota; class Bacteroidia; order Bacteroidales; family Prolixibacteraceae; genus Tangfeifania. Next base: position 1,326 of record CAYUBV010000515.1, on the reverse strand, counting down.
GACCATTTAATGAAAATCACGCATGTTATCCGCGGCGAAGAGTGGTTGCCCTCATTGCCGCTGCACGTAATGCTTTACAAAGCGCTGGGCTGGGAAGATACCAAGCCTGAATTTGCACATCTGCCGCTTATTTTAAAACCACAGGGCAAAGGCAAACTCAGCAAACGCGACGGCGATAAAATGGGATTTCCGGTTTTTCCGCTGGAATGGAAAGACCCGGAAACGGGCGCAGTTTCGATAGGTTATCGTGAAGAAGGATATTTCCCCGAGGCATTTGTTAACCTTTTGGCAATGCTTGGATGGAATCCCGGCACCGAGCAGGAATTCTTTACCCTGGAAGAACTGATTCAGCAGTTCGATTTATCGCGGGTGGTGAAATCAGGCTCGCGCTTCAATCCCGAAAAAGCAAAATGGTTCAACAATCATTATTTTCAGCAAAAAACGGAAAAAGAACTGGCCGGGCTTTTCAAACCTGTTCTGGAAGATAAAAGAATTTCGGCCGATGATGAAAAAGTAGAACGCATTGTAGCTGAAGTAAAAGAACGCTGCGAATTTGTTTCCGATTTGTGGAACCAGAGCTACTACTTTTTTGTGAGACCTGATGTGTACGACGAGAAAACCATAAAAAAACGCTGGAAAGAGGATACTCCGGAAAAGCTTTCTACCATATCCTGTGTTTTTAAAAATGTAGATAATTGGGAAGCAGATACAATCAAAGAAAAATTTTCCGCTTTCATGAATGAAAAAGAATGGGGATTCGGTGCCATAATGAATCCGCTGCGGCTTTGCCTCGTTGGCGGAAATGTGGGACCCGATTTGTTTGTGATTTGCGAAATCCTTGGAAAAGAGGAAACGATTTCCAGGATAAATAAAGGAATCCGGGATATTGGATAAAGCATAAAAAATCAGGACTTCAAAAATGAAGTCCTGATTTTTTAATACAACCATTTTTCTCACCGGGTCATCCGCTCTCACCAGCCCGTCTTCCAGTTTAACGATTCGGCTGCCGTAACCGGCATATTTTTCATTATGCGTTACCTGGATGATGGTCATTAATATTTCGGAAACCTTGGCGCCATTCACTTTGCGGATGCCAATTTGGGAATTTCAACACCTTGGGTAATATGTCTTCATTTTTTTGTAATTTTGAATAAAATTAATAGCCATGTTATGGAATGAGAGAATAACACTTGAACCCGGGAAACGAAGTGGAAAGCCCTGCATAAGGGGAATGCGGATAACCGTTGCCGATGTTCTGGGGTATTTGGCATCCGGGATGAGTTTTGAGGAAATACTTGATGATTTTCCCTACCTTGAGCGTGAAGA
>CAYUBV010000514.1:0-1912 GCA_964443035.1 uncultured Tangfeifania sp. | reverse complement strand
CGGAAATCTTTCTCAGTGACAGGAGTGACAAATGACAGATGACCGGAGACGGAAGACCGGAGACAGATAACGAAAGTATGCAGTTTGTAAATTTGGGATTTTTCCTAATGACCAGTGACCCATGACCAGTGACCGATGACCAAAGTTAGAAGCACGAAAGTGGAGGAAGGTTTAAAAGTTTCTTGGTGAACTAAATCCGTGAAACGGGGTTGCTAAAAATTGTAAACCAGTGTCACTCCTTTTTGCCGGCCCAGTTGAAACGGAAAAATATCGAACCGTTTCAGGTGTTCGTTGTCCCATTTATATTGATGGGTGAGGTAAACCAGTTCGGTGGCGAGTATTCCAACTCCGGCGCCCATAAAAATATCTGAAATCCAGTGGGCGTTTTTAGCTACGCGCATAATTCCAACTGCAGTTGCCGTGGAGTAGGCTCCTACACTGTACCAGGGACTCAAATCGCCGTATTCGTGGTGCATAAAATGAGCCAGCGAAAATGCGGTGGCAGTGTGTCCCGATGGAAATGAGCGACTTCCGCCATCCGGCCGTGTAACTCCCGTCCAGCTTTTCAGCCGGTCGACAAAAATGCCGTTCAGAATAAATGATTTTGCAACGATGGCAGTGCGGTTGCCAAAATTGTTTTTCCCTTTTATCCCCGCTGCATTCAGCGCATAAACTGTTGCCAGCGGAGCGTATTGAATGTAGTCGTCGACATGGCCTTCGTATGCAAAATTGTCCTGTGTAAAATCCCGAACCGATTCTTTGAACCCGGCCATGAAATGCAGTGCAGTTCCGCCAGAAATCAGCAGGGCAGGGGCGATGTAGGGTTTTAGTCCTTTTCGCCCGTGCGCGTACCTGAAATTGAGCTGATGAATGGAATCGTTGTGAAAAAGCAAATCATCCAGATTACCAAAACTATCTGCTTTCAAAAAGGTTTCATGGTGTTTTCCTGTATAAATTTTGGTGTTGGGAAAAGTAAAAAGAGGAATAGTAAGAAATATAAAATATATTAAGTATAATTTTTTCATTGAGAAGTAAGAGTGAAAAGTATTTCAGATTTTTATTTTTTCAATCACTATTTTCTTAACATGATGAGCGATTTCAATATATTCGTTTGTTTCTTTTTCTGAAGGCGAATAGAGGTCTCCCGGGTATCGAATTTCAACTCCAAAATCACTTACGTTTTTTGGGTCAATCTCAGCAAATTCAGAATCAAAATCTTCACATTCAGAAAGAAGAAATTCTATATTGTGTGTTTTCTTAATCTCTTTTCCGTTACTAATCAAGTAAGCTTTCAGGTACTTTTCCACAGCCTGCTGACAGTGGAAGCAGACGGAGGAAAGCGCTACCATTTCAAACTCTGTTAGTTTTTTTACAACTAAAAGATCTTCGTCGGCCTTTTTCATCCACTGAATTACAAATTCCCTCGTTGCTTTATTCATATATCAATACCTTCTTTTAGAATTGATCGGATAATGTGTCCGGTGACTTCTTTTTTCTTTTGAATTTCGCTCTCGCTTTGGATTAAAATGTCAGCTGGTATTTTATGCTTAGCCAACTTTTTTCTTAAAATTGATTTGTAACTTCTTTTGGTTTGGATATCGATGGTGTTTTTGGTTATTATTAAAAAATCGTAATCGCTTTCTTCTTCAAAATCCTGTCTCGCCCTTGAGCCAAACAAAAGAATACGGCTATCCGGCAGGAGACGAAAAGTAGAGTCCTTTATAATACTGATAGCTTTATTGTTATTGTCTGCCATTTTTTGTTTCAAAGTTATTAATTTTTCTTTTGTAGAATACAGCGCATAAAAAAACCTGCTTCGTTTATTGAAACAGGTTTTGTTTTTCATGATTTTGAATACATTTTTACATCAGGAAGCTCAGCAAAATACCGGCTGCCACTGCCGAACCGATAA
>CAYUBV010000513.1:0-1914 GCA_964443035.1 uncultured Tangfeifania sp. | reverse complement strand
AAAACTATACATACAGAATACCTTAATTTAGTTTTTCGCCAAAAACTAAACCAAGGATTTTTTTTATTCTTAAATTCGTGTAAAAATCAATACTAATGTCTGCCATGCAAAAATACATCGACCAGTTAATTGAAGATTTGGAAGAGGCGGCCCAAAATCCTCCAAAAGCTTCGTTTATAGAACCACCTCCCCACATCGAAGACGACCCGGTAATTTCAGAATTAGCGCTGGTTCCGTTTCAAACAATCGAAGAGTTAACCGGAATAAAACAGGAAGTTTTCCCTGAAATGGACGATTTACAAGGCGGGCAGTGGGAACGGGTTAATGAAGCGGTTTTTAAAGTTTTCGAATCGCTGAACATCGAACTGGTGGATGCACCTCCCGGTATTCCGCCCGAGTGGTTATACGAGGTTTTAACTACAAACTGGCAACACGAGGTGCAATACCTGCCATCGTCGGGTATGGACCTGGAATTGTGTACCGGCAATCCAATGACCTGTCCGTACGGTGATTACTGCGATTGTGGGGAGGAATGGCAGGATGATGAAGATGAAATACCGGAAGATTTCCCGGAAGAAATAAACGGCTTTTACAATGACGACGGCACCAAAATCGATCCCGAATCGGTGCCGGTTCCCAACCTGTGTGTTATTTGCAAGAGCCATTTAGCCGACGACTGGGAAGAAAACATGCTTTGCCTGCTAAACCGGAACGACCAGCGCAACGATGATAATTTTCAATGCGGAATGTTCGAAAAAATATAAAATTAAGGACCCAATTCTTTTTGAGGAGCTACTTTTTTTTCCTTTTTTCATCGTTGAGTTTACTCCTATATAATAGGAAACCTGTTGGTTCACAGTTCCCGTAAAACGATCCCAATGTGAGACTCCGCTCACTGTGACTGTCAGGCTGAGCGGAGTCGAAGTCTGAATGTCAGTTCTTTGAAAATAATTCCGCCAACGCGTTAAAAATTATAAAGGTTTATATTTTTTCATCTCTCTTCTTTCTGCGTTTATCCGCGCAATCTGCGGGAGGATTCCTATTTAAGTTCCAGTTGCTCAATATTTCCAAACTCTTTGCCCCTGATTTTTTCAAAGGTTTTTACCATCTCTTTTAGTTTCTTGGGATTTTCTTCTGCCAGATTTTTCTGCTGTCCCAAATCGGTTTCCAGGTTGTACAACTGAAAAACGGGAGCATTTCCCAGCTCGATATTTACCTGGTTATTTTTTGCCGGTCCTTTGTATGGCGGTATCATCATCCAGTCTCCTTTGCGAAGTGCTGTGCGCGAAGTGGCTTCAAGTACCAGTTCATCGCGGCCATCCTGGCTTTTTCCCATGAAAACATCTAACAGTTCTTTGCTGTCCGGGCCTTTGATTTTGCTTCCCACCAATTCGGCAATCGACGACATCAAATCGAGCTGGCTAACCAGTGCATCCGATTTTACCGGTTTAATTTTTCCTTCCCAGTAAACCATGAAAGGCACACGCGTACCGGCCTCAAACAAACTGTATTTCCCGCCACGCAGCGGACCCCAGGGTTTGTGATCGCCCAGTTTTTCAACTGCATCGTCGTAATAACCGTCGTTCAATACCGGGCCATTGTCGCTCGTAAAAACGACCAGTGTATTTTCAAGCAAACCTTCTTCTTCCATGGTTTTTATGAATTCGCCCACGCACCAGTCGGCTTCCACAATCACATCGCCGCGAGGACCCATTCCAGAAGAACCGACAAACCTTGGATGTGGTGTTCTCGGAACGTGTGGCTGCTGAAAAGCATAATAGAGAAAAAACGGCTCATCTTTATGATTGCGAACGTATTCCTTTGCTTTCGCCAAAAAATCGTCGGCCATGTTTTCATCCACCCACATGGCATTTTCACCACCTTTTTGATAGCCAATTCTCGGGATTCCGTTCT
>CAYUBV010000512.1:0-1914 GCA_964443035.1 uncultured Tangfeifania sp. | reverse complement strand
TAGTGCTTCTAAGAAAACATACTAAATTTTTAAAAATACAGAAAACTTTAAACGGGACTGATTAATTTTTTATGGTTTAGTGCGGATTTTTTATCAAAAAACAGACATTTGATTTTATCAAAGATGTCCTGATACCAATTTTCAGACGTATTTTCTGATTTTTAGGCATTTTTATCCTGTAAATCTTCATTTTGGGGTAAAAAATTGTTGAATTGATGATGGGTTACGCAGCCTGTCGCAACTTTTCCCGGGACTTTTTCAATTCTTCCCGCTCCTGTTCAAGTAATTTTTTTCCAATTTTTTTCAGGTTATAAGCTGCAACGCCCAACCCGATGTACCTTTGAAAATGGTGGTAGCCTCGTTCGGGACAACGGTCCAACCCTCTGTTTTCTAATTCATTAATATTTGATTCTATAGCACTGTGTTTATTTTTCAACCGCTTAAAGGAGGGGCTGTGCTCAAGGGTTTCCTCTTTTTTGTTGCGCCTCCCAAGTTTTGGCATAATTACTTGTGGTACTTCCAGTTCCAGAAGTTCTTTGTTTGTTTTCAGCCAAAATCCCTTGTCAAAACTCCATGAAGCAATCTTGTAGTGGTTTAACAGCCTGTCGGCCAACTTCACAACAATATCCCTGTCTTGTTCCCCTTCCATTATCTGGTAATCAACAATTAACCCATACTGGTCGGTGGTTATTGCAAGTTTCTTGCCTAATTCTACACTGGGGTGCATTTTCCCTTTTTTTATCCACTCGGTGTAGGTTTCAAATACCGAAAAAAGTTTCTCCTCATGCGGGATTTGCTCCCCTTTTAATATCCGGCGTTCAACCAGATCGATGTGTTTTTCCATCAATGCAATAAAATGCTCCAAAACTATGATTAATGCCAGGTCCCCCTCGTCATTTACCGGTAACCCTGGCGCTTCTTTATTGATTTTTTTGACCAGCAAATTTGCTTTTCCCAGGTATTTTTCTGCTGCTGCTTTAACCTTTTGGTCTTTGTTTCTCCCGCCGGAACTGCTTGCCTTACCCAGTTCACGCATCAGACCTTTTATCTCTCTTCTCCAGTTGCCAATCTTGCGCCAGCCTTTCAGCTCATCGTATTTTTCGGTAAACTTTGAAACAGCGGACAAACATTTGCGTGCACAGTCCCACAGCAGGTTGTAATCTGTTGGAAAGTGTACATTGCTCTCTACAACAAAACTATCTGTTTTTAAGCGCAATGGAGTACTTTCTTTTTTTTTAAACACTTCCCCGTAACCAAATGTCAGAATAACCCCGTTTATTTCAGTTACCAGTTCGTCGCTGAGCATCGATACATTATCATAGATGTTTTGGTATTCAAACTCAATCGGCTCATAACCAAACTTCCTTTCAATTCCCATTAATTGGCGCATGGTCCGGTGGTTATTGGCCAAATCGTGCAAAGCTTCATAACTGGTATTCAGGCATAAACGGACCTGTGCCAAAACAAAAATACACCACAAATCCAGACCTTTCCTCCCCGTATTCTTCTTCCCGGCATTGATGTGCTTTTCTAATACGCTGAATATTTTTTCATTATAATCAGGATTACAATAAATCGCCTTTAATGCTGCCAATAACTGGTCAAGTGCATATTTCTTTTTTGGATTGATGTAAGTTTCTTCGATTGGTAGTTGGCCCAGGGACAATTGTTGCTCGAATCTTTTTCTCATATCTGAATCTTTTGGATAAAATTTTGTAAAATATGCTATTCTCAAACATTAATGGCTTGAATATGTGTATTTTAATTGAAGGGCAAAACAAAAATACATAAAAGATTCCCAAAAGATATTAACAATAACTATTTGATAATTAGAAAATTGAGGGTTTTCTTAGAAGCACTATATACTCTTCGGTTACTTCATAGATTATTTTGTAATTCCATTTTGATACAGAA
>CAYUBV010000511.1:0-1919 GCA_964443035.1 uncultured Tangfeifania sp. | reverse complement strand
CGGATGGTGGTGAAAATTCCTTTCTGGTTCAGCATTTCTTTGAAACGCTGAATGGTTTCTTCTCCCGGGCTTTTCAGCGGCGTGCCCGGCACGGGGTGAAACCGGATGAGATTGATACGGCATTTTAAATCGCTAAGCAGCCTTACCAGCTCTTTTACGTGGCGCGGTGAGTCATTCAAACCTTCGAACAAAATATACTCGAACGAAACCCGACGCTGCCGGCCAAAATCCCGGTTTTTTATTTCAGCAATTACCTCTTCAATCGGATAAGCTATTTCCACCGGCATTAAATTACGGCGTTCTTCGTTGAATGGAGTGTGTAAACTCACAGCAAGGTGCGCTTCGCTTTCCTCCAAAAATCGGAGCATTGCCGGAATAATACCGATGGTTGAAACCGTAATCCGCCGCGGGCTCATGGCAAATCCCCAGTCGGCTGTGAGAATTTCAATGCTTTTCAGCACTTCATCGAGGTTATCGAACGGTTCGCCCATGCCCATGTAAACGATGTTGGAAACCTCACTGGCCTCTTCGATGCTTTTAATCTGGTTCACAATTTCGCCTGCCGTAAGCTGCCCCTGGAAACCTTGCTTGCCGGTCATGCAAAACAGACAACCCATTTTACAGCCCACCTGCGAACTTACGCAAACCGTAATACGGTCGCGTTCAGGAATCATGGCAGTTTCAATAAATTTGTGCTGAAATGTGGGGAACAGGTATTTTTTGGTACCGTCGGCACTCACCTGAATTTTTGATGGTTGTGTTAATCCAAGTTCATATTTCTCATTCAGGCGTTCTCTTGCATTTTTGGAAAGATTTGTCATTTCGTCAACTGTCGAAATTTCCTTTTTGTAGAGCCAGTCGGCCATTTGCCTGGCGGTAAATTTGGGTAAGCCAAGTTCATTTGCAACCTCCTGCAACTCTTTTAGCGTCTTTCCCAAAAGCTTTTCCTTCATAATGAATAATTTGGCACAAAGATAAAGAAATATGACAAGTGGAAACCAACCGAATTTTAGCTGTTAAAAAGACTGACAGTGCCGGAAACCAACATATTTCCAACTCATTTGTTTTAAAATATTGAAAGAATGATTGTTAAATTTGATTCAAAAATATTTTCAAAACTATAAAAACAGATAAAATGGCAATTCCAATTTCATTCAAAAATCCGTTATCATTTCTTCTTCCCGGAAAACCCGGAAAACCTGTGCAGGAAGCTGCTGTTTTTCTGGAACCCGAAAATGGCGATGTTCCGGTGGCATTTCAGTTAACAGGAAAAGCGGGGAGCGTAACATTTGCGCACCTCGACAAAGGAAAATACAGAATAGTATTGACGCTTCCTCATCAAAGCGGAAAGCTTGCCAACGAACGTCTCAATCTTCCCGGCGATTTTCAGTTTGGATACCACAATGCCAAAAAGAAATACCTTATCCGGGAATACAACGGTTTTTTTATGATACGATACTCAGGTATAAAAAACCTTTCCGGGTCAAATATCATCCCGACTTTTAATACCGATGAAAAAACCCCGAACCGCTTGGTAACTGCCCATTTTGAAGTTGATGAAAAATTCGGAGCCGTCACCATGGAAATACTGGCACTTTCTGAAAAAAAATTCCGGAAGCTGATTAACAAGTATAAAAATGACCTAAAAATGACGGTTATTCAAAACCAGCCTGAAATTGCTCCGGCAAAATAATTATCCATCCAATATATTTCTTTTCAGTTTCTTTTTCGACAGAAATCTGTTAACAACAATCTGAATGATTGCAACTTCTCGCCAATAAATTTCTCAACTTTGAGAATAAATTTAAAGAATGCAAATCCTGACTCTTTTATTATCTGTTTTTTTGATTTTTGGTTCGGGGAAGCCGGCTGAGAAGGCCATTGTTTTTATTGAATTGCAGCGAGGAAATCAAAAACCC
>CAYUBV010000510.1:0-1921 GCA_964443035.1 uncultured Tangfeifania sp. | reverse complement strand
CATTTTTTCAGGCCCGCAGATGAAATGCTGAAATTGTCGGATTTACTCAAACCGGGGGGAATTCTGGTGGTTATGACCCAACTATGGAAAGACACTACCCTGTTTAAAAGCTGGCATTATGCACAAGATCCAACACATGTGGTTTTTTATCACGAACAAACCTTCCGGTTTATTGCTGCACATTTTGGTTTTGAAATTCTTGAAATTATAGATGACAGGGTTGTGATTCTGCAGACGAAAAATGAATTTTGATTTAAATCCAGTTCAGTTTGATGTTCTGAATGTTTTTGGTTTTTAAAAGATCTTTCAACCGTGCTACTTTTTCATGATGCCCGGGTATCTTGGTTTCGTGGGTTTCAACCAGTAAGAGGTCCACTTTTTTATACGTTTCCTGTTCGATAATCTTTTCTAAAATTTCTGTTTCAGCACCTTCAACATCCATTTTAATTAACGCCACCCGGGTATCAAGTGAATCGATAAATTCCGTTAAGTCAATTATTTCAATTTTAATATAATTGCCGGTGTCGATGTTTGCTTTCTCCCCAATAATTGAAGAACTAACACTGTACGTTTTATGGTCATTTTGAGCTCTCTCTTTGTGAAAAAACATTTTGGTTGTTCCATTTGCCGTGCCAACCGCTTTTTGAAAACAGGTGATATTGGAAAAGCCTTTTGTGCGTTGTTTTAAAACCTGAAAGGCTAAAGGATCGGGCTCAAAAGCAAAAACCTTAGCCTTTGTTTTGGCAAACAGAAGTGAAATATCACCCACATTGGCGCCGCAATCTATCACTACAGAGTTTTCGGAAAGTCCTTTCAAAACTGATTTCAAGCGGATATAACTGATAAAAAAGACGCCACGGTTCAATATTGACCGCCTGAATAATTCCATCCTTAATCCAAAACGATGAATGAAGTGAAAATTGTTGTTTATCCTCATTTTCAAATTAAATTAAGGTGGATTATTTTTGCAAACATCCGGCACACAAACGAATTTCGGGCCTGATTTTCAGCCGTTCAAAAGCAATGGGCTTATGGCATTTAATACACAGCCCATAGTCTTTGTCGTGCACCACCTGCGAAATTTTCTGAAGCTGGTCGAGCCGGGTTCTCAGGTTGCGCATGCTGGCCTCGGCAATACTTTTATTGTTGATGGCATCCATACGCGAAATGCGCCCGATGGCATCGTCGGGTGCAACAGGGCCTGTAAATTCTTTTAATTCAGTTATTTTATCCGTGAGTTTTTGAATGTCGCGGTTAATTACTTCAATAATCTGCTGTCGTTCTTCCTGTGTCATTTTTTGCTGTGCTCTTTATGCTTTCTCTTTGGCCGGTTGACCTGTCGCTATTGCGAAGGATGCTAATTCATCTGGTCCAGGGCGTACCGGGCTTCATCTGTCAGTGCCGGTGTTTCCATCAGGTTTTCATACACTTCGCGGTAAGATGCATTGGCCATCCATGAAAATTCCTTCAGAAGGATTTTTTTGCATTCATCGGAGGTTTTCGAAGATTCCAGCAAATCAATAACAACATTGTGGTATTCATTCATTTTCTGAGGATTGTTCAGATTTTCCCTCATCAGTTTTTGAAGAATAGTAAAACTTTCATCCGACTGACCTATTTCATAGTCTTTCATCCGGTTGACAAAAGGAGTAATGTCGCCATGTATATTTTCGAAGAATGGCCAGCGCAGTGTTTCGTTTTCAGTGGGGAAATTTTCGGGAATCTCCTGGGTCACTTTCCCGGTAGCCGCCCATTCAGCTCCCCTTTGGGTGGTGGTCACAAATCCTGCACATTCCATGGCCGGGAAAAAATTGCCATCTCCGGCATGTCCCAGCATGGTATGAAAAATACGCCCCTCTCCGTAAGTGATGGTCATAAGCATGGGTTCGTTTTTTTCGGTTTTCAGGGAATGGGCAAATGC
>CAYUBV010000509.1:0-1923 GCA_964443035.1 uncultured Tangfeifania sp. | reverse complement strand
ATGGCTTTCTCTATGAACAACTGGCGGGGGAAAACCTATTTATTACGAACTAACAAATGGGCCTATATACAGTATGATGAAGACGCCGGATCAGGAATTGAGCTTTTTGATATGGACTATGATTCCAAGCAGTATAACAACCTGGCAGATAATCCACAATATGCAGATGTAGTGGAAAAATTCAAAAAGCGGTTACAGGAAAAACTGGAGAAAGTGAGAAACAACGACCTTGGGAAAGACTACACTGAATAGACCAGAGGAGTCAAATAAATAGTTTAAACAACTTATCAATAATTAATTATATTTTTAAACCGGAAAAGCAATCGATAATAATAAAATAAAAACCAAATAAAAATGAATAAGAGTACAGTTTTTCTTCTTATGCTTTTTGCAGCAGTTTTTTCCGGGACTATCCATGCCGGAAATCAAATGGAATCAAATGAAAGGCCCAATGTGGTCTTAATTTTTGCCGACGATATGGGATATGGCGATTTAAGTTCTTTCGGACATCCGGTTATCCAAACACCCAATATCGACCAAATGGCTTCCGAAGGTATCCGGTTTACTTCTTTTTATTCAGCGGCTTCGGTATGTACGCCTTCGCGGGCGGCGCTGCTCACCGGAAGGTATCCTGTCAGGAACATACCAACCAATTGTGGTCCGCCTGACCTTGAAAAAGGATTGCCGGTATCGGAAATTACTTTGGCCGATATTTTAGGCCGTGAGGGATATGCGACTATGGCTGTTGGAAAATGGCATCTTGGCCATGGCGAAAAGTTTTTACCCACCAACCGTGGTTTCGATTCATTTTACGGCCTTCCATACAGCAATGACATGATTTTACCGTGGTGTCCCTGGCTGACGGAAGAAGACAAACTTTTTCTTTATGAAGATGACAAACCGGTGAAAGAAATTGGCTGGGAACAGGACGACCTTACAAAAAATAATACGCAAAAAGCGCTGGAATTTATTGAAGCCAACCGTGAAAAACCGTTTTTTCTGTACCTGGCCTACAACATGCCACATCTGCCAATAAATACTTCCAAAGAATTCAGGGGAAAATCGAAAGGGGGTTTGTATGGCGACGTAATTGAAACCATCGACTGGAGTACCGGACAGATTCTGTCGAAATTAAAGTCGCTTGGGCTGGATGAAAATACGCTGGTGATTTTTACCAGCGACAACGGTCCATGGCACAACCTGCCCGACCGCATGTTGCAGCGTGGAGTGGAACGCTGGCATGCCGGAAGTACCGGGTTGCTGCGGGGAGCTAAAGCAACTACTTACGAAGGAGGTTTCCGGGTTCCTGCAGTTCTCAGGTGGCCTTCACAAATTAAAGAGGGGAGGGTGACCAGCGAAATGGCAACCACCATGGATTTGTTTACCACTATTGTTAATATCTGCAACGCACAACTCCCGAATGACCGCATAATTGATGGAAACAACCTTTTACCTTTACTTACCGGTGGAATTGAGTCACCCTCAAATGTATTATACTATTGTCAGGGCGAAGAAGTGCAGGCAGTCAGGCAGGGTGAATGGAAATACCGTTTTACCCGGGATGAAGGTCAGCAGCTTTTTAACCTTAACCTGGATCCAGCCGAAATGTATAATGTTGCAGATTCACAACCTGAAATAGTAAAAGAAATGCACCTGCTTTTAGAAAATTTTAGTGCTGACACGGGAGCGAAATTTGAAGAAAAATAAAATGAAAAAAATACCAGTTATTGCATTCACCGCATTACTTGCAATTTTCTTTTTCTCTTGTTCAGAAAAAAGAAAAAAAAACGAAATGCCCAACATCGTATTTATCCTGGCCGACGACATGGGCTATGGCGATGTTTCTGCTTACAATGAAAACTCAAAAATAAAAACTCCTTTTATCGATCAACTGGCCGAAGAAGGGGTGATGTTTACCGACGC
>CAYUBV010000508.1:0-1927 GCA_964443035.1 uncultured Tangfeifania sp. | reverse complement strand
TCGAACGGATGATGAAGTTCTCCCTGAAAAAAGGCGCCAAAGTAAAAATCTGCGGTTCGTGTGCCGATGCCCGCGGACTGAAAAATGCCCCGCTCATTGAAGGAACTGAAATCAGCACCATGGCGGAACTGACTGAATGGGTGGCAGACAGCGATAAGGTGGTAACATTTTAAGTGGATTAACATTTTTCAATTGCCGTGCTTCAGCAAACGAAGCAGGATTTTTTGAAATAGGCCGCTGATTGAATTGCCTGTTTTGGCATTGGTTTCACAAATATTGCTGCGAATTCGGAAAAGTGCTTAATATTCTTAAATCGGGCCTTGTTAAACGAATGCTGTTTAATTTTGTTTTAGGTTGAAAAAAAGAACTTTATGGATATAATAATCATTTGCCTTGCCGCCTTTTTTACAGCCATTCTTACGTTCTTTTCAGGATTTGGGTTGGGAACCATTCTCACGCCGGTGTTTATGATATTTTTTCCTGTTGAACTGGCCATTGCGCTTACCGGGGTTGTGCATTTTTTCAACAATATATTCAAGATTTTCCTTGTGGGGAAAAATGCCGATAAACAAGTGCTGATCCGGTTTGGCATCCCGGCGGTGGTTGCAGCCTTTGGCGGTGCATACTTGCTTTTACATATACCGGACAGCGAGCCGCTTTTCGGGTATGAAATGTTTGGAAACAAATTCGAAGTATATCCTGTTAAGTTTTTGATATCCGTTTTACTGATTTTTTTCGCGGCAATGGATTTATTTCCATTCTTGCAAAAAATAAAGTTTGGAAAAAATAAACTCCCTCTTGGCGGGGTATTGAGTGGTTTCTTTGGCGGGCTCTCTGGTAATCAGGGCGCGTTTCGCAGTGCATTTTTGATTAAGGCAGGCCTTTCAAAAGAAGCTTTTATCGGTACGGCGGTAGTGGTTTCTGCTTTTGTTGATTTTACGCGGTTGGGTGTTTATGCCACCCGTCTTACCAAATCAGGCTTAATTGATAATCTGTTATTGGTTGGTCTTGCGGTTCTGTCGGCAATTGCCGGAGCTTACCTGGGGAACAAATTACTGAAAAAGGTGACCATCCATTCCATTCAAATATTAGTTGCTGTTATGTTGATTCTCATTTCTATTGCGCTGGGTATGGGAATCATTTAGTTTTCGTCTTGTAAAACCTTATAAAACCGATATTATGCTATACAACTATTTGCTGACAGATAATTCAAAAACCACCATCCTCATTCGTTTGATGGTTGGTGCCGTTTTTCTTTCGGAAGGCATTCAGAAATTTATGTATCCTGACATGCGGGGCCCGGGGAGGTTTGAAGGAATGGGGTTTCCCAATCCTGAGTTTTGGGGAAACTTTGTCGGTGTTTTTGAAATTGCGGCCGGTGCGTTTATTTTGGCCGGACTGCTCACTCGCGGGGCAGCTTTGGCCATGCTGGTAAACATGACGGTAGCCATTATTGTGACCAAAATTCCCATCGCCTTTGGCGAAAGTTTCGGACCTTTTGTGCTCCGCGAACTTAAAACATACGGATTCTGGAGCATGGCCCACGAAATGCGCACCGATTTTGCCATGTGGCTGGGCAGTCTTTTCCTGCTGATAAAAGGTGCGGGCAGGTGGTCGATGGATAAAAAATTACTATCCTCCCGATGAGTTTGGCTCGCTTTGCTTTTGCGGCAATTTAATTGATAACTCCGGTTTTTTACCACCCACGTGTTTATTCTGTCAATCCATGATATTTTTCCCGGAAATAAATCTGTTGCAATTAATGCTCAGTAGTGTGGAAACCTTCCCCAATTTGCCGTATTTTTCAGATTGCCGTTAAAATCAAAATTCTGATTATAAATACTTTGGGTATTTTGTGATTCTCTAAAAATTATTTGGTACACATTTTTCTGATTTCAACTAAAAAATTTCATATTATGGATACACC
>CAYUBV010000507.1:0-1932 GCA_964443035.1 uncultured Tangfeifania sp. | reverse complement strand
TTATGAATATACTGATTGCCGGAATATCGTTTGATCGGTTTCATGGGTTTCATCCAGAAATGATAGGCATAGGCACCGATGGTTCTGACAGCTTGCTTGAAAGACACCTCAATTTTGAATCTGAGCCCGTACAACCGGATGATTTCAAGCGGCTGGAGCGTCAAATCCGTGGACATCAGGATACATTTGCCCCTGTTGGGATGAAGAACCACGACGAACCGAACCGTTCTTCCAGCTGCTCGCCAAAGAAGATCGAGTGATAGATATCGAATTTGCCTGTTACTTTCACCATAAACAGGACTCGGGGCCACAACCATCGCCTCCGGGTTCTTGAACAGTTCACCGAGTTTTATTTTTTCACCATACACTCTTTTCCTCCCCCGGCCAGTTTTCTTTTCTGTGGCTGGATAATACGCCACAGCGTTTTTTTTGACCCGGGTGATCAAATGATTTCCATTTTTCAAGAGCTTTTTTACGGTTTTTCCGCTGGCATAATAGGCGTCGGCAATGAAATAAAACGGTAGATCAAGCCCAAGGGATTCAATGAGGATTATCATTTTATCCAGCAACGTCCGCTTGTCCCGATTCGAAACAACCACCCCTTCATGAATCCTGCTGACAAGTGGGACGGAGAACACTGATTTCAAAGCGCCCACAAGAATGCCGACCGCCTGGAACGAATGTCCCATGATAAAGGAAGATTTCGAGTTTGATTCGGATTCTTGATGAAGCCCTTTGACCCCCGGCATTTTTCTACCTTCTTTGGGGATCTTGATCCCGTCTCCGACAATGAGGAGCCTGCCGTTTGTGCGCAGGACATCGGGGAAAATTTTTAGCACGGTTTTCAACCAAATCCGTGTAAGTTTGTCCAGGTGAAGGCCGGTTCCATGGAAGAAGTCCAGTATCCGGTCATAGCAGAATTGTTTGAGCCCCAAAGCACGTACGATGCTGGTGACACCCAAAAGATCGACCCTCAAGGTCATTCCGGCCAGTGAGGCGGTGAACCAAAGAAAAGTCCGGGTCCGGGAGCAGGCGGGTCTCAGGAAACAAACTGCATTGAACCAATAACCCCATAGTTTCATAGCATCCTCCGTTTCAAAAATATGTTGACAAATTGGTATAGCATATATATGCTATATTATATGATAACAGACGAGCTAAAGCAACTGGAAAATGATATCCGCAAGATAAAAAGCGAGATATCGAAGTTGGGTCCGATGCGCCCGGGAACACTTTCAATGCAATACAAAGTGCCTGCTGAAAAAAAAGGGCCTTACTTTCAATTGAGCTACACCCATAAAATGAAGAGCCGGACTCAGTATGTCAGGCGGGAATGGGTTGATGAGATCCGTGGACAGATTGAGGTTTACAAAAGATTCAGAAAACTGATAGAAGAATGGATAGATCTGTCCATTGAATATTCTCAGCTGAGAATGAAGCAGGCCAAGGAGGCGAAAAGAAAAGGTAAATGAAAAAGTCATCAACCCAGTCAGGTGGTTTCCTGGATGATTTTTTGGAATGGATGGGCTCCCCGGAAGGTACCGAATCAATGGATGCCTTGGATTGCGTCTTCAATGCATTAGACGGTGCAACAGTTGATCCAGTCAAAAGAAGGATTAATTGGCCGGATGGTGAAAGCCTGAGCTTTGATCAAAGTGTCGATCGGATTGGTAAGGATTCTGGCATAGACAGGCAGTCGATACTGAGTCATCTTATCGGCTGGCTACAGATGGAATATACACCGGAAGGTCTCGACGAGAAACAAATGGAATTGTTTGAAAATCAAATCGAGAGTTGGTTGGAAGAATATGAAAACGATCTTCCACCGACGACAGATTCTTGAGTAAGGTTAATGTCAAGAACTCGGTACTCTCAAGATTTATTCATGACCCAAATTCAATTATATCAAAGTAAAGGATTATGGAATAAGCT
>CAYUBV010000506.1:0-1936 GCA_964443035.1 uncultured Tangfeifania sp. | reverse complement strand
TCGCTTTTGCAGGCTTTGCACGAAATGCACAAATCGAGGATGTCGTATATTTCCTGCTGATCGAATGGATTTTCTTTTTCAGTATTGTATAAGAATTCCCGCAACACATTTGCCCGTCCGCGGGTACTTTTGTCCTCGTCGCGGGTAGCCATGTAAGTGGGGCACATGGTTCCGCCAATTACTTCGCTTTTGCGGCAGTCGGCGGTGCCGTTGCATTTTTCGATGCTTCGGAAAAAACCTTTGTGTGCAGAAAAATCGAATACCGTATCAAACTCCGGGGTCGGTTTTCCGGGAATTACCCGCAAACTTTCGGTAATTGGCGGTGTGTCTACAATTTTACCGGGATTGAAAACATTGTCCGGGTCCCAGGCTTTTTTTACCTGTTTCACCAGTTGATAGTTGCGCTCGCCCAACATAAACGGGATAAATTTCCCGCGGGCCCGTCCGTCGCCGTGTTCGCCGCTCATGGAGCCGCGATATTTTTTTACCAGTGAAGCGGTTTCGTTCATCAGTGTATCAAAGCGTTTTACATCCTCCGGATTTTTAAAATCGATAAGCGGACGGAAGTGAATTTCGCCGGTAGCGATGTGTGCATAGAAAACACTGCTCAACCCAAGTTTTTCGAGTGCTTTTTTGATGTCGGCCACATAACGGGGTAATTGTTCCGGATGCACGGCTGTGTCTTCAATTCCTGGTACTCCTTTGCGGTCGCCGGGAATATTAGCCAGCAATCCAAGCCCCGCTGTGCGCAATGACCACACACGTTTGATTTTATCGGCGCCGGTTACCAGCGGAAAGTGGTAACCCAGTCCGGCTGCCCTGAAATCGGCTTCCAGTGCGGCGGCTGTATTTTGGAGCTCTTCTTCGGTTTCATACGAAAATTCAATCATCAGCATGGCTCCCGGATCGCCTTTCACAAAAAAGCGGTTTTTGCGCTGCTCGATGTTTTGTTTGGCGGCCTGCATCACGGTATCGTCCATCAGCTCGATGGCTGTGGGTTTGTGCTTCAGCGCAATCAAATTTCCGTGCAACGATTCTTCCAGCGTTTCAAAATGGGCGCAAACCAATCCTTTGTGTTTCGGTGGGAGTGGAATGAGGTTCAGCTTTATCCGGTGCGAAAAAGCCAGCGTTCCTTCTGAGCCGGCCAGGAGTTTGCAGAAGTTGAAGGATTCGCCGCCTTCCGAATAAATTTCCGAATTCAGCAACACATCGATGGCGTAACCCATGTTCCGGCGGGTAAGTTTCGGGTCCGGAAACTGGTCGCGTATTTCTTTTTGATTTTCGGTATCAGAAAGAATTTCATCAATATTCCGGTAAATGGCTTTCTCCAGTTTGTTGGGATTGCTGTTCAGTTTTTGCTGAAATTCTTGTTTTGTCAGTGTTTTGAAAGTTGCTTCCGAACCGTCGGAAAGAACAGCATCCACTTCAAGGATATGTTCGCGTACACTTCCGTAAACCAGCGAATGCAGTCCGCAGGAATTATTCCCCAGCATTCCGCCAATTACACAACGGTTGGCAGTGGATGTTTCGGGGCCAAACTGCAAATTGTATTTGGCCAGAATCTGGTTGAGTTCAGCCAAAACTACTCCCGGTTCAACAATTACATATTTCTCATCCACGTTTAGTTCGAGGATTTTATTCATGTGTTTTGAAATATCCACCACAATTCCGGGACCTACCACCTGACCGGCCAGCGATGTGCCCCCACCGCGCGGAATGATGGAAGTACCGTTTTCACGGGCAAAAGCAATTATTTTTTTGATGTCTTCTTTGTTTTTCGGACGGGAAACTGCCATTGGCAGCTCCTTGTACTGTGAAGCATCGGTGGAATAAAGCACACGTTGCACATTATCGGCAAAAACATCGCCTTCGAGTTGGGATTTTAGCTGGCTGAAATCGGGTTGCATCGGCATTTAATTTTAATCCCTAAAAATAG
>CAYUBV010000505.1:0-1938 GCA_964443035.1 uncultured Tangfeifania sp. | reverse complement strand
CAATTATTGTATTCGATGAAGCGCAAAAAGTCCACCAAATTGGCGAACTTTTAAAAATCATTTACGATGAAAATTCATTCACCGGGAAAATTATTGCAACCGGTTCGAGCAGTTTTGAACTGGCTGGTAAAATAACCGAGCCACTCACGGGCAGAAACAGAAAATTGAAATTATTGCCGGTTTCGTTAAATGAAATAAAAATGAAAGATGGATGGTTGTGGGTTGAGGAAAATTTAGAAACCTTGTTGCTTTTTGGTCAATACCCGGCTGTCCTTACAGCCCCTGAAAGCCGTAAAGAAATAATATTGAGCGAGCTGGCATCGGACTATTTATATAAAGATATTTTAATTCACGAACGTATAAAAAATCCAACACTCTTGCATAAATTACTAAAAGCATTAGCGCTACAGGTTGGCAGTGAAGTTTCAACCAACGAGCTGAGTGGATTACTCGGAATTGCTTCACAAACGGTTACCAGGTATCTCGATTTGCTGGAGAAAACATTTGTAATTTACCAGGTTGGTACATTTAGCTCAAATCTGAGAAATGAATTGAAAAAAAGCAAAAAGTACTTTTTTTATGATCTGGGAATTCGCAATGCAATTCTGAATAATTTTTCCCCTCTCGAAAACCGGCAAGATATCGGGGCACTTTGGGAAAACTTCTGTATAAATGAAAGAATAAAAAATAACAATGCTATGCAGAAACGCATAAATTACTATTTCTGGCGAACATACGATGGGGCCGAAATTGATTTAATTGAAGAGTCAGGAGGTAAACTGGAAACTTTTGAATTTAAGTGGAAATCAAAAAAACATATCAAAATTCCCGATTCATTTGAAAAAAAATATGGCACGAATCAATTAAAAACAATTACAAAAAATAATTTTTTTGAACTCATTAATAATTGACTACTTAAACGTTATGACTTTTCAATTTATTTTTTGGAAACCTTAGCCTGATGCAGCCTGTGAAAAAACAACTGGAACATTTGCTGATTCAATATTTCAGGGAATGCTACGATGAATTTCCGAAAGGAAAACTGATCGCTTCCGAATCGCCTGATTTTATCGTCAAAATCAAAAAAAAGTTCAACCTGGGAATCGAGCTCACTCGTTTGAATCCTTTAAATGCAAAAGTCCCTACATCAGAAGAGTTAGAGCGCAATCAGATAAGGGATGAAATCATCGAACGTTCAAAATATATTTTCACCCAAACATCTGCTGAAAATTTATTTGTTAAATTCCTCTTTTCCGATAATAAAGTCATCATTCCCGAACAAATACCCGTACTGTCGGCAAAGTTGGCCAACTCAGTCAGGAACACTGTTAAAGGCAAAAGTTCCAATAGCTGGTTCCATGAAATAATTTCTGAAAAATCACTCCCTGAAGGGTTACAGGAAGTACTGATTTTGCACCACCCAAAGCTGGAGACTCCGGTTTGGGAACTTTCGAATAACCTGGGAATTTCTGAAAATGTACCTGAAGATATTCAACTTACCATTCAAAAAAAGAATGAAAAACTGATTCTGTATCAAAAACAACAGTTCAACAATTACTGGCTGATAATTCTCACCGACAGGTTACGCGGAACAAAAAATTACAACCTTCAAAATAAAATTTTAAACCAGCAGTTCCACTCACGCTTTCAGCAGGTTTTTCTTTTCGATTTAATGAGAGCGAACATTTTCCGGCTTGTATGAAAAAGGTTTGGATAGGATTTTTGTATCTTGAAATTTCAAAAAAAATGAAAATAATATGAAAATGAACAGACGACATTTCATAGGCACCGGCGCACTAACTGCCGGCAGTCTTGCAACTTTCAAGCTCAGGGCTTTTAACAAGGCACTAACCAACTCAGGTTTGAGTGACCTTTATAAAAATGATTTCAAAATTGGAACTGCAATAAGCAGACATACTTTTCGCAGGAATGACACAG
>CAYUBV010000504.1:0-1939 GCA_964443035.1 uncultured Tangfeifania sp. | reverse complement strand
ACACCTCGCCCCGCGTTTCTTCCACTGCTTTCAATGCTTTTTCAGAATGAATTTTGGTAATTCCCTGGTAACGCTGGCAATGGTCGTCGGCACACACATCAAAATTTTTATGGTCTTCGCGGTCGTACCACCGGATGATTTCGTCATCGGTTTCGTGCGAAGCCTGGTAAAGACCGCCGCCTGCTTTGAGAGTTTCTGTTTTTTCGATTTGCGCCAGCAGCCAGCTACGGGAAATTACGGCATGGGCTTTCAGTAAACCGGGCGAACTGGTGGCGCTCATTTCAGAAGAAATCACACTTTTCAGGTAATCTTCGAGGTTTACCACATTGATGGCCCGTACTTTTTCACCTTCCGGAATCAATTTCAATGCTCCTTCAAACTGCTGGTTTTCCTTTTGTTGCCAGTGAAAACCTACTCCAATGGTTACATTTTTTAATTCGAAAGGTGTGTCATTTTCCTCCGGAACAAGAAAAAATTCATCATTACTGAAAATTTTTCCGGTACTGTTCTCAATAACAATCTGGTTATTCTCTGCAGAAGCAGAATAATTTCCCGCGCCAAATTTCTGCCCGTAAGTTGAATTGAATTTTCCGTTCAGAAAGAATTCAAGTTCAGGTTGAGCCATTATTCCTACTTCTATTTTAGGTTCTTCTTTCATGACTGATTCACTTTCAAATTAAATCATGTAAAATAAATCAAACTAATTCTTAAAACGAAACATCTACCTTTTTAATGGCCGATTCATCTTTGCAGTTTTCGAGCAGTTGCCTGCTGGTCATCCGAAACAGCGGGTGCTTCAAACCGGGTGCGATTTCAGCTAACGGCACCAGCACAAACAACCGTTGGTGCAGCCGCGGGTGCGGAATGATCAACTCTTCGGTTTCAATAAAAATATCGTCGTAACAGAGAATATCCACGTCCATTTCTCGCGAGACATATCCCCCGGAATGACGTTTCCGGTTAAACGCACTTTCAATTTTGGTAATTTCTGAAAGAATTTCAGTGGGCGATAATTCTGTTTCCACTTTCAATACCTGGTTCCAGAAATTATTTTCGGCATGAAATCCCCACGGCGGTGATTCGTATACGGATGATTGCTTTGAAATTACTCCGATTTGACGCCCGATTAAATTTTGAACTTTTCTGAAATTTGCGGGTTTATTCCCAATATTACCACCTATTCCTAAAAAAACCTGATGCATTAACCTGTAAATTTGTAATTAATTAAATTACTTTACTACCCATCTTTTAAGGATAAAGTTAGCGAAAACATAAATACAATTAATATGAAAGAGTTTTTTAAGTATGTACTGGCAACCATTGTTGGCATAATAGCGGTATCAGTTATCGGGTTTTTCCTGATGTTCATTGTGTTTGGAATCCTTGTTTCCTCTACCCAAAAAGAGGTAACTGTTCAGAATAACTCGATGCTGGTGATTAACCTCGAACGGCAAATTGTTGACCGCGCCCCCAACGATCCGTTTGAAGATTTGGAAATCCCCGGTTTTGAACAGGTAAAAACCATCGGGCTCGATGAAATTCAAACATCGCTTGAAAAAGCAGTTCACGACGACCGGATTAAAGGAGTTTACCTGAAACTGGCAATGACTAACGGCGGCATGGCTTCAGTGGAAGAGATCAGGAACATGCTGATTGCTTTTAAAGACAGCAGTGACAAACCGGTTTATGCCTATGCAAATATATACGACCAGAAAGGTTATTACCTCGCTACCGCGGCCGATAAAGTAGTGATTCACCCGATGGGAACACTGGATTTCAGGGGGCTGAGCGGAGAAATGTTGTTTTTCACCAACATGCTCGAAAAAATTGGAGTGGATATGCAGATTGTGCGTCATGGAAAATTTAAAGCGGCAGTAGAACCGTTTATGCTCGAAAAAATGAGCGAAGAAAACCGCGAGCAGCAACTCACTTACATGAA
>CAYUBV010000503.1:0-1940 GCA_964443035.1 uncultured Tangfeifania sp. | reverse complement strand
TCCAATTTTCCCCTTCGAAACAGTTTGTATATGATCACAGTTGATAGCGCAGTCATTTGTACGGTTTTCATAGGATCCCTCCGTCATGTGGAGTATAATAGCTATAATAATCTACATCCCAGTGAATGGCAAAATTTTTATTCAGTGGTCAACGTGGGCGAATCCTCTGCGCGGCGGCAGCAGGCGGTTTTATAAGGAAACCGCCGTTTCCCCCTCCGGTTAAATGCCTGGTTCAAGTAAGCCGCTTCGCGGCAGATTAAGTACCTTCCACCAACTCCTCAATGCCATACTCCTGAAAGGACCCTTTATACTCGTAAAGCTGGCTGCGAGAAACTTTGTGCAGCCGACAGGCCTTGGAAACGTTGCCAGGTTTTTCAGCTAATTGTAGCAATGTCAGCCTTTTTTGTGCTAACTTCTGTTCTGCGGTCATGGTATCCTCCCTGGGCGAAATGTTTTGGCTTAAACACGTATACCCGAGAGGACGACCGCGCGTGCCTTTGATTGTACGCAAAGATCTTAACTTTTCCATTTAAAGAACAATATGACTCCCGGTCTTATGCAAGTACCCAACCGGACAACACTGACTTTTTATACGCCTTTATACGCCAATGATCAGTAAATCAACTTTGTTGCATCTGCGAATTCCCTTTTCAGTATTTCTGATGCCCGTATTTTTATTTGCATTCGGCATAAGTATCAACCCATCCGGTTTCCGGATTGTTTTGACCTTCCTTGTGTTGCATCTTTTCATTTACCCGGCCAGTAATGGGTACAATAGTTTTTTTGATAAAGATGAGAAAAGTATCGGCAGCCTGAAACATCCCCCTGCGGTGGAGAAAGATCTATATACCACATCTCTGGTCTTTGATGGAGTGGGCATACTATTGGCTCTCTTAATCAGCTGGCAGTTTGCAGTAATGGTGTTTCTTTACGGCGTCATCAGCAAGGCTTATAGCCATCCCTCCATCAGAATTAAGAAGTATCCCTGGCTGAGCTGGCTGATCGCCGGGATTTTCCAGGGGTTTTTTACCTTCTGGATGTGCTACATAGCCCTCAATGACAGCGGATTTGACGTTATTTTGCAAGCGGATATATTTATTCCGGCAGTATTGATCACCCTGATTTTGATGGGATTTTATCCCCTGACGCAGATTTATCAACACGAAGAGGACAACAAGAGAGGTGATCTTACCTTAAGCTATCTTCTTGGAATAAGAGGAACGTTTATCTTCTCTGCCGCCGTTTTCCTGGTCGCGATACTTGGCTTCCTGGTGTATTTCAAGTGGTTTTTCGGCTGGCAACGGTTTTATCTCTTCCTGCTTTTTATAACGCCTGTTTTGGCCTATTTTAACTGGTGGTTTCTGAAAGTTATAAAAAATCCGGCAAAGGCGGATTACAGTCATACAATGCGTCTGAGCATGATTTCATCGCTGTCCCTGAGCACCTTTTTTATTTTGCTTTATTTTGCAAAATAGCACTATTGCCCGGAATAAAATTTCAGCGGATTCCGGAGAAGCGCTTTTTGTTCGCACCTTGAGCAGATACCGCCGATTTCTTATCGCTGTATGTTGAGGCTTAAGATGTCCCCCATTAAGAAAAAATGATTGTCCTGAGAAAAAATTTCGCAATCATTTTGTATCGCATTTTGGGCTATTATTAAATCTGGAATACCAATACCGTTAATTCCATTTTTCAAGCATTTGTATTGATAATCGATAATTTGATTCCAATCGATAAATAGATCCAACCGTCTGATATTTCGTAACAAGGAAATCAGCTTTTTTGGGTTGCGGACCCTTAAAAAAGGTACAAGCTCAGCCAAGACAAGATCGTTTGTTACGATAAGATTTTCATCTATAAGGAAATCGAGCTTTTCAGAAAAATTTCCAGATCTTAAGTACTCTACCCATATTGAAGTGTCTACTAATACGGACATTGGC
>CAYUBV010000502.1:0-1941 GCA_964443035.1 uncultured Tangfeifania sp. | reverse complement strand
AAAACACCGGATGCGGGGCACTGGATTGTGGTTCTGCGTGAGAATGAGGGAAAAACAACAATTCAGCGTGAAATAATTTAGATTGAATATTAATCAGTTACAAGGTATTGTAAAAAATATTTTTCCGGCTAATTTTGTATAAAATGGGGAACCGGGGGAATTCCCCGTTAAGATGCTGTTTTTCAGCACGTTGTTCTCTCATTTTGTTCTTTTTTTAGCCATAGGGAATGATTTTGAACCTATGGCCTTTGCATTAACACAAAAATACAAGTTATTTATTTGATATACAAATATTTGGCTTGTTTTTTTTTGTATATTTTAATTTTTTTGATGATTTTTTCATAGAGAGAACTAAAGGAAAAAATTACAGCGGCTGAAAAAGGAAAAATCGTCCTTTCCCGCATCGAAAAAACCATTGCCAAACGTTTTCCTAACCTACAGAAACAGCTTAACGAGCTGACTGACAACAGGAAACACAGAAGGTATCCGATGTCTGAAATTGTTACAGGGGCTTTGTTCATGTTTATTTTTAAAGAGACATCGCGCAATGCTTACACCAACGACCGCAGGGATGCAGTTTTTAAAAAGAACTATGAGCGCGTTTTTAAAATGAAGTTGCCGCATCCCGATACTGTAGACGATGTGCTTCGTGTTTTACCGCCCGATGAACTTGAAACATTGAAAGCAACTTTGGTGGGCGCTCTTTTTGAACAGAAATTATTGCGCCGGTTCCGTTTTCTGGGCAAATACTATTTTATCGCTATTGATGCCAGTGGTACACATACTTTTAATCGGCAGCATTGTCCACACTGCCTGACCAAAACATCGAAAAATGGAGTAACCACCTGGTTTCATTACGTGCTCGAAGCTAAGCTGGTCACATCATCGGGGCTGGCTATATCACTGGCTTCAGAGTTTGTTGAGAACCAGCCCGGACGCAACTATGAAAAGCAGGACTGTGAATTGAAGGCCTTCATCCGTCTGGCCAAAAAAATCAAATCGTTTTTTCCCAGGCTGCCTGTCTGCATTTTAGCCGACGGTCTTTATCCAAACAATACAGTATTCGATATTTGCAGGCAAAATGGATGGAAGTTTATTATCACCTTAAAAGACCGCGCTCTAAAAAGCTTTACTACCGAAGTAAATCTTCTGGAAGCTACAGCCAGCAAGCGAACTGTTTTCAGAAGAAACAAAACAGAGATGATACAGCTTGAATACCGCTTTCTAAACAACATCCCATACAACAGGTGCAATTACAGTTGGGTTTGTTGCACTGAAACCAAAACAGGGGTATCCGATAAAAAGCACAAGAAACAGAAATTTGTTTTTATTACGAACATAGAACAAACCCAGGATCTTGTTGTGGTTACAGCCGATGGAGGAAGGCTCAGGTGGAAAATTGAAAACGAAGGATTTAACATCCAGAAAAACCTGGGTTACGAACTTGAACACAAATATTCGAGGGTATCATTCGTGGCATTGAAAAACTATTATCAAATCCTGCAAATAGCTCACATCATCAATCAATTGGTAGAAAAAAGTTGTGAAATAGCCGAACTCATCAATCAACACTCAAAACAAACCGTAACTGCCCTGTGGAAAGATTTAATTGCCTTTATGAAAACTGTGCCTTTGCTGCCCGGACAATTGCAAACTTTTCTTTCAGGGTGAACAGGGCTGTATTACGGCCTGAAAACCGTGGCGGGCAAACCTCAGCCCCGAATTTGAGGAAACAATTATAACAACAAATAATAAAGTAGCAGATACCGGTAAAATTTTTAAAAACCCATTGTTGGCAGTTTGTCAACAAAAATCATATTGCATCAATTAAAAATAACCTGAAGGATAATCTGAAAAAATCTCCACGCTGAATTACTGCGGACAGCTTTTTTATTTGCTTCAGCACAAAAGATTTGTAATTTTGCGCCGTTCTTAGTATAA
>CAYUBV010000501.1:0-1944 GCA_964443035.1 uncultured Tangfeifania sp. | reverse complement strand
AAAAATGAATTTCCGGAAAGAACGGGCAACATACAATTTTACTCCGATTTCCGTAAACTTCTTGAAAACAAGGACATCGATGGTGTTATCATTGCAACTCCCGATCATTGGCACGCCTGTATTTATGCGGAGGCATGCAAGGCCGGAAAAGCGATTTACGTGGAGAAACCCACCGGGCACAGTGTTGCCGAATGCCGGGTAATGGTTGATTTACAGCGTAAACACAAAAATGTGGTGACTACCGGACTGTGGCAAATCAGCCTGGGCTATTTTATCGATGCGTTTAATATTCTAAAAACAGGTGTTTTAGGCGACGTTTTCAAAACGCATTGCTGGATATCCGGCAACACCGATCCAGTTATTTATGATCCCGCCCCGCAGCCGGTTCCCGATACGCTGGATTATGAAATGTGGATAGGGCCCGCGCCATTCCGGCCATACAACAGCAACCATCTTCATAAAAAATGGAGAAACTACTGGGATTTTGGCGGCGGACAGCAAACCGACTGGGTGCATTACCTCGATTCGGCTTTCGACGGGATTCTGGCACTGGGTTATCCGAGAGCTTATCCAAAATCGGTATTCTCTATGGGATACAAGCATCCAAAAACCATGCTGGAAACACCCAGGGTACAGACTTCAGTTTTTCAGTTTGACGATTATCACGTGGTGTGGGAACAGCAGGTCGAAGGTTTGTACAACAGAAACGACGGCGTTGCATGGATTGGAAGCAACGGAACACTGGTGTGTAACCGCACCGGATACGAAATCATTCCTCAGAAAGGCAGCGACGGCAAACCGCTTATTGAAGCGAAGAAAGTGAGTGGTTCCTATGGAAACCAGCACGATCATATGATCAACTGGGCAAATTGTATACGTAATAACAATCAAAAAACTAACGGAACAATTGAAAAAGGAAGCTATGCCACAGAAGTCGCCTGGCTGGCCAATATTTCACACCGGTTAGGCGGAGTGAGCCTCGAATACCTTCCGGAGGAGATGAAATTCAGAAATAATCAGGAAGCCGACGCTTACATTCATCCGGAATACCAAAACGGATGGGAGTTTCCATCAGTTTAAATTCAAAAATATTATGAAAAAATATTTGTACTTAATTTTTATATGTCTGTTTTGGTTAAGTATAAGTGATGCAAAAGCCCAGGTTGACAATCGTTTTCGACAGCCTCACAGCCTTAACCAGTTCGAGGTGTTGGTTTATGCCAGTCCCGATCATTTTATACTTCATTTGGGCACATGCCTGCACTTTTTCGCGATAAAAATTTTCCCGACCATATTTATGGTGGTATATACTGGGCTGCCACTGGCCTGGGGCTTTACAAGAAATAAAAATGATTTAATGTTTCTGTTAAAATGATAAAGAAATTTTCAGGTGGGGTTCAATAACAAATTAACTTAAAACCAATGAAATAATGAAAAAAATTAGCTTTTTAATTCTCGCACTTCTTTTTGTTTGGACCTCCTGCAGTGAAAAAGGGAACGAAGAAAATTATGACGGAATAAAAGTTTATCCATCCAATACCTGGTACTGGCAGTTTAAACAAAAACCTGTTTTACTGCTTGGCGCATCGGATTACCACAACATTTTTCAACGCGACGATATTGTAGATGAACTTGAATTGCTGCAGAAGCATGGCGGAAATTATGTGCGAAACACCATGGCTTCCAGGGAAATTACCGACACGCACAGCGATTTGTGGCCTTATCAAATTGAATCCACCACTGAAGATTCATTGATTAATATTTATGATTTGGATCAATGGAATGATGATTACTGGGCAAAATTTGAGCGGATGCTCGAAGAAACAGCCAAAAGGGATATTATCGTTGAAATTGAAATCTGGGAACGGCACGATTGCTACCGCACCCGTGATCAGGCAGGCTGGCTGCGGCATCCGTTCAATCCCGACAACAACATCAATTTTA
>CAYUBV010000500.1:0-1944 GCA_964443035.1 uncultured Tangfeifania sp. | reverse complement strand
GGCAGATGATTGAAAAAGCCAGAAGCGATGGCGTCGAGCTCGCCTTTGACCGGTCCGCTACCATGAAGGCATGCCCTATCGGCGCGGACAGCGCTTGCTGCAAACACTGTTCCATGGGACCCTGCCGTTTAAACTCTAAGGACCCCTATGGGAAGGTTGGCGTTTGCGGGGCAACCATCGATACAATCATGGCAAGGAATTTTGCGCGCATGGTGGCATCAGGCGCTGCGGCGCATACCGACCATGGAATGTCAATGCTGGATGTCTTTCGGGAAGTGGTGAACGGGAATATCCTGGATTATGAAATTAAAGATCCCATTAAACTGGAAAACGTTGCGATCAGTGTCGGCATCGATGTAGAGGGAAAGGAACAAGCGCAAATCGCCAAAGAGCTCTATGAAGAGCTTGAGAGAACGTATACCCAAGTCGATGGAGAAATTCCGTTTGCCAAAAGGGTTCCGCCCAAAACACTGGAGACATGGCGGAAAATGGGAATCGTTCCCCGTGGGGCAATGCGGGAAATTATGGAATTGATGCACCGTACCCATATGGGCGTGGATCAGCACTATGAAAACATTACCCGCCAGTGCAGCCGCACGGCGCTTTCTGATGGTTGGGGCGGCTCCATGGTCGCTACGGAAATATCCGATATCC
Source organism: uncultured Tangfeifania sp. (assembly GCA_964443035.1). Taxonomy (GTDB): domain Bacteria; phylum Bacteroidota; class Bacteroidia; order Bacteroidales; family Prolixibacteraceae; genus Tangfeifania. The sequence goes on along the minus strand of CAYUBV010000500.1, from coordinate 1,290 downwards.
TCTTTGGCACACCGGTTCCGGTAGCCGCTGAGGTTAACATGGGCGTCTTGAAGGAGGACATGGTCAACATTATCGTCCATGGCCACGAACCCAATCTTTTTGAATCCATGATGGCTTCAGTCAACTCACCAACGCTGATCGAGGCAGCCAAGCAAGCGGGGGCAAGCGGAATCAATCTTGTCGGCATGTGCTGTTCGGGTGCTGAAATGCTATCTCGACACGGCGTTCCTCATGCAGGCAACTTTATGTCAACCGAGGCTATCATGGTAACCGGTGCGGTGGATGCCATGGCTGTTGATGTCCAGTGCATTAAGCAGGGGCTTGCCAAGGTTGCCGAGTGCTACGGTACTTACCTGTTTACGACCAATCCACGCTGTCACATCGAAGGTGCCGATCATATTGAACTGCATGAGCACGCGCCGCAGGAATGCACGGATGAAATCGTTATTAAATCGATCAGCCGCTTCAAAAACCGCAATATGCCGATCGACATACCGAGGATCACCAATACAGGAATCCACGGATTCTCTTATGAGTACATCAACTATATGCTCGGCGGGTCATTCCGCGGCAGCTATACACCGCTGAACGACAACATCATTGGCGGCCGAATTCGGGGTGTAGCCGGGGTAGTTGGCTGCACAAATCCCCGCGTGAAGCAGGACTATGTTCACGTGGAGCTTGTAAAGGAACTCATCAAAAATGATGTGCTCGTGCTCCAGACCGGCTGTTCGCAGATCGCTTTGGCCAAGGCAGGCCTGCTCACGCCGGAGGCTGCCTACATGGCGGGGGATGGCCTTCGGGAAGTCTGTGAAACCGTCGGTATGCCGCCGGTGCTGGGGCTTGGTTCTTGTGTGGACAACAGCCGTATCCTCATTGCCGCCGCTGAAATGGTAAAAACAGGCGGACTTGGCGAGAGTATCGCGGATCTGCCGGTTGCCGGTGCCGCACCGGAATGGATGAGTGAAAAAGCCATCTCCATTGGTCATTATTTTGTGGGATCCGGGGTATACACGGTATTTGGCGTCACCTTCCCGATTGTCAAGGAGACCAAATTCCATGATCTTCTTTTTAACGGGCTGGAAAAGCAGGGCCTCGGCAAATGGGGGTACGCACAAGACCCGTATGAAATGGCAAAAATGATGATCGAGCACATAGACAAGAAAAGAAAAGCCCTTGGCATCCACAAAACGCGGGAGCGCAAGCTGGTCGATATGGCCGAAAGGCGTGAACTCGCGTGATATTTCAATTGAACCAGACAATCATTTAATGTATAAGCAATAACCACAA
>CAYUBV010000499.1:0-1947 GCA_964443035.1 uncultured Tangfeifania sp. | reverse complement strand
AACCATTGGAAGGGTTTATGACGCGTATCAGTTCAGGTGTTGATACCCGGGGTGGTTACAATGCGGGATTGTTTGCAACTTCAAAGATCAAAAAGTTCGGGTTTTCGGTTAATTACGGTTACAATAAATTTAAACAGCCTGCCAGTGAGCAATCCAGCCTCCGAGAGAATTTTCTCAGCACATCAAACCGAATCACAGAATCGGAAGGCACAAACAAATATAGTGGCGGGATGAATTTTCTGAGGGGAGAGGCTAGTTACGAAATAGATACTCTCAATCTGATAAGCCTTTCATTTATGGGATATTTTGGAAGTGTTACGAGTACAGGAGATATTTTAACCAGCGATTTTAATATTGACAATACCCTGACACGCCAGTTTGAAAATATCATGCGTAATTCCAATGATTATGGTTCTCTTTCAGGAAATATTGATTACCAGCGTACCTTCGATAAACCGGATAAAACATTTACTGTTTCATACCGGCTGGATAACTCTCCGAGAAATACAAACAACGAAAATGAAATAACAGGTATCCTCGACTACAATTCATACCGTCAAAAAACTTTAAATGAAGCTACAGGCGGCACACACACTTTCCAACTCGATTATTACGATCCTCTTACAAAGGTTCACCAGTTCGAAACGGGTATTAAATATATATTGCGCCAAAATATAAGCAATTCCGATATATTACGATTCGATGATAGTGTTGATGAATGGGTGCAAGATCGTACCCGTATTAACGACCTCGATTACAATCAGTATATCCTGGGGCTATATTTAGGATATGTTGTCAAACTTAAAGGAATAAATATTAAAACCGGATTGCGCGCAGAAAGCACAAAAAACGACGGGCTGTTCAAATCAACAACAGATACAACTTTTACAAACCGAATGTTTAACCTCATTCCATATATCACCTTGTCAAAAAACCTGAAAAAGAGCCAGAATGTAAAGCTGTCATATACCCAGAGATTGTCACGGCCCGGAATATGGTACCTAAATCCTTTTTACAATGATACCGATCCGCTGAATGTAAGATACGGAAATCCCAGGCTTGATTCAGAAATTGCACACTCTTTTAGTTTTTCTTACGGTAAATTCACTCCGGAATACAATTTTAATCTAAACCTTAGCTCTTCCTTTACTAATAACTCAATTACTTCATACACCACTTTGCAACCCGATGGAGTAAGCATTACAACTTATGAGAATATAGGGAAAAACCAGAATTTCGGGGCTTATGTTTACGGTTCACTAAAGATTGGTAAGAAAATAAATCTGAACACCAACCTCGGGCTGAATTATATGGTTCTTGAAAGAGGTGGTGAAAGAGGGCTGAAGAATGAAGGGGCACGATACAACGGGTCATTGTCATTGAGGTTTAATTCATGGGACAATGGTACCTTTTCAATATTCGGCGGATTATACTCCCCTCGTATAATGCTCCAGGGTAAATATTCAGGATCTTATTACAACAGCATGTCATTCTCACAGAGGTTTTTTGATAAAAAACTTATGATAAGTGCTTCGGTAAGTGATCCTTTCAGGGAAATGATGACTTATAAAAATACTTTATCTGATAAAACCTTTACCAGTACCTCAACAAATTATATACATCGTCGCATGTTCAGAATATATGTTTCGTATCAGCTTGGCCAGATGAAAGAACAGATAAAAAAAGCAAAACGCACCATTTCCAACGAGGACTTAAAAAGCGGTGGGGATGGTGGCCAGGGTGGAGGCAGTACGGTACCGGAAAAATAAAATCATACCTGCTGGTATCTTGTCAAGCTTGCGAACAAAATATGTTGAAAATGAAAAAAATAAAAATCAAAATTACGTTTGTTGCTTCAGCTTTGGCAATCATCGTCCTGCTTCTTTTTGCCCTTCGGCCCGGAAATGAAAAAACCGAAACGCTGGTTAAACTGAATGCGTCGGTAAC
>CAYUBV010000498.1:0-1949 GCA_964443035.1 uncultured Tangfeifania sp. | reverse complement strand
GCGCGTTCACCCATTTCCAGTTTCAAAACGCCGCCATTCATTATTTCGTTATGAGTTAACCACGGGCGATTAATTTCCTGTCCATTAAGTTTGGCCGACTGGATATATTTATTCCGTTTTGAATTGTTGTCAGCTTCAATGGTAAAGGTTTTCCCATTGGGAAGGTCGATTTCCACCTGTTCGAAAAACGGGCTGCCGATGGCGTAGATTCCCGTTCCCGGAGTTACAGGATAAAACCCCATGGCAGAAAGCACATACCACGAACACATGGAACCACCGTCCTCATCGCCTGATAAACCCAGAGGCGAATCATCGAACCATAAGTCCATCACCTGGCGAATACGATATTGCGTTTTCCAGGGTTGCCCGGCATAATTGTATAAGTAAGGCACATGAAATGCCGGTTCGTTTCCTGCAGGAAACATCCCATGCAGTCCGGTAGCATCGGGGAACTGACCCATAAACTGCCACTTGGCAATTTCGGTAGGTTGGTTAAATAACCTATCCAGTCTGTTGACAAAGGTTTCTTTTCCCCCCATTAGACCGATGAGGCCATCAATATCGTGCAGTACGTTAAAAGTCCAAATCCATGAGTTATTCTCCGCAAAATACATCCGGCTGCCAATGCCTCCCGAAAGCTGGGGGTCGAAATCCGGAACCCATTCACCGTTTGCCTTTTTAGGGCTCATAAAACCTGTTTCCGGATTATATACGTTCCGGTAGTTTTGCGAACGTTCCATAAAATATTCATAATCGGCATTTTTTCCGAGTTCTTTGGCCAGTTGGGCCAGGCACCAGTCGTCGTAACTGTGTTCCAGCGTTAAAGCCACCGCCTGTCTTTTTTCAAATGAATGCACCTCGGGTACGGTTTCTTCTTCGTTTTCCTCCAGCGCCGGATACCAGCCATTTTCGAGGTAAAATGAATCAAGACTGCACATCGGGCCAACCCGCCAGGGAAGCATTGTTCCTTCCATTGCATTTTTTTTCAACCCTTCGTAAGCTTTTTCAATGTCGAAATTTTGAATGCCTTTTTGGTAGGTATCCCAAACCAGTGCGGCCGAATGAAATCCAATCATTGCAGGAAAATCGCCGTAAAATTGAGGGAACCCGGGCATCCAACCATCCTGTTCATACATCCTTACATACGATTGCACCATATCCGCTTCTTTCTCCGGATGTATAATCAATCCCAGTGGGTGCAGGCTCCTGAAAGTATCCCAGAGCCAGTCATCTACATAAAAGGGACGGGAATCCGATTCATGTACTTTCCGATCGTAACCGCTGAAATATTTTCCCTCTTCCGAAATGTTTACCATTCGTTCATGCGACCGGTAAAGACTGGTGTAAAAAATTCTTTTCTGCCGTTCAGTTCCTCCTTCTACACGAATTTTTCCCAGCACATCTTTCCAGATTTGATAACCTTCCTGTTTAATATCGTCAAACGATTTTGAGTTCGTTTCATTTGTCAGGTTTTGCCGGGCTTGTTCAGAACTTATATACGAAATGCCAACTCTTAACTCGACGGGTGTTTCCAGTTTTGCAAAACTAAACCAGGCGGTAAGTTCTTTGCCTGAATTTTTCGATATTTCAGTATGAAATTCATCTGATTGAATAAAACCTGATTCCATTGCCGGCAGATTTGATTCGATGAAAAAATACTGACGGGTATTTTGAAATTCTTCCCAACCGCTTATGGTGTTGCTGCTGATTTCGATGTGGCTGTTTCCGCTTGTTCTGAGAATAATATGATTGGAGTCTTTTTCAGAAAAATCGAAACGGTACAAAACCGCCCGTTCTGTTGTGGTCCATTCGGTTATAATATCCGGTTCTTCCAGTAACACTTTGTGGTACCAGGGGTGAACCTCCTCCAGATCGTGGTCATAAAAAGCGGCCGTTTTATTTCTGTCGGGCTGAATTTCTCCGTGGTAAGGCATCAGTTCCGAAACATG
>CAYUBV010000497.1:0-1953 GCA_964443035.1 uncultured Tangfeifania sp. | reverse complement strand
CCGCCAAAAATCTCGTCGGCGCCTTCGCCTGTCAGCACCATTTTTATTCCCATCGATTTTATCACGCGTGCTATCATGTACATGGGAGTGGAAGCACGCACCGTAGTTACGTCAAATGTTTCGATGTGGTAAATCACATCGCGGATGGCATCCAGTCCTTCCTGGATCGTATAATTAATTTCGTGGTGAATGGTTCCGATTTGTTCGGCTACCCCGCGGGCTGCTTCCAAATCGGGAGAACCTTCCAGGCCAATTACAAATGAGTGTAACTGCGGCCACCAGGCATCTTTCTGGTCGTTATCTTCAATGCGCCTGGCAGAAAATTTCTTTGCCAGCGCCGATGTTATCGATGAATCGAGTCCGCCCGACAACAGCACCCCGTATGGAACATCAGACATTAACTGGCGATGCACGGCATCTTCCAGCGCCTGTGATAATTCACCGATGTCTGCCGGGTTATCTTTCACATTTTCGTAATCCATCCAGTCGCGCTCATACCAGCGTTTCATTTCGCCGTCTTTGCTGTAAAAATAGTGGCCCGGAGGAAATTCTTCAATTTTGGTGCAGGTGCCTTCCAGCGCTTTCAGCTCTGAAGCCACATAGTAGTTTCCATGCTGATCCCAACCCTGGTAAAGCGGAATAATTCCGATATGATCGCGGGCAATCAGCCACGCATCGTTTTCTTCGTCGTAAAGCCCGAAAGCAAAAATGCCGTTCATGTCATCGAGAAATTTCTCCTTTTTCTCACGGTAAAGCGCCAGAATGACCTCGCAATCGGAGCCGGTTAGAAATTCGTATTTCCCTTCAAACTGTTTTCTGATTTCACGGTGGTTGTATATTTCGCCGTTTACTCCCAAAATAAGTTTCCTGTCTTTACTGTACAACGGCTGCCCGCCCGACTCCGGGTCGACTATCGAAAGCCGTTCGTGGGCGATAACTGCTTTTTCGCCGCAATAAATTCCCGACCAGTCCGGTCCGCGGTGCCTTAATTTTTTCGACATTTCCAACACCTGCGGGCGTAATTCCTGCGGGTCGGTTTTTAAATCGAATGCACATACAATTCCACACATAGCTGTATCTGTTTTTATTATTTCTACGCCAAATGTAAACAGTTTGAACAAAACACAAAACTTTTTTAATCATTTTTCTAATTTATTTAAGTTTTAACTTACAATTATCTTTAAATATCAAATATTTCAATCATTTTAATAATTGCAAAATTATATTTATACCCCTGTCAAAAACACGGCAACCTCCCAAAAAACATCCAAAAATTACTGAGAACCCCGGAAAAAGAAGTTATGCAGTACTCAAAAGGCAACAAAATCAATGTTCATCTAAAAATAAAAACCTGACTGAACGCAAAGGGAGTTTCTTTGTTATACAGAATGAAACCAAAAAAAATAGAATTATGAGTTATTTTATAGGTACGACAATAAAAGGTAAAAGCTTTGACGAAGCAGTTGAACAAGTTAAGGCAGAATTGGGGAAAGAGGGATTTGGCTTGCCTGCCGATGTTGAAATGCATTCCATTTTTAAACAAAAACTTGATGTCGATTTCAGGAAATACCGGATTCTGGGCGCCTGCAATCCGTCGTTTGCAAAAAAAGCAGTTGAAAGCGAAAAAAACATCGGGGTGCTTTTACCCTGTAGTGTAGTAGTTCAGGAGCACGAAAATGGTGATGTGGAAGTTGCTGCGGTTGACCCGGTTGTTTCTATGGCAGAAGTCAAAAACGATACCGTTCAGGAAGTGGCCGCTGAAATTAAAAGCCGGCTGCAAAAGGTGATTCAGAGCTTATAGTTCAACTTAAAAAAGTAAAATTAGCGGGAGCACCGGAAATCGGGCTCCTGCTTTTTTTGAGTCTTTTTATCTGCTGACTTTCGGTCAGCCGGTGAATAAATTTGCAGTGTTGCTGTTTTTTTATTGAGCAGGTGACCGAAAGTCACCAGTCC
>CAYUBV010000496.1:0-1956 GCA_964443035.1 uncultured Tangfeifania sp. | reverse complement strand
GGCTTCCACGCGATGAAAATCTTCATTCATTATTTCTCCAATTTCCACCTCTTCTCCATGTTCCGACAGCCCTTTTATGATGTTGTCTTTATCCAGAATCCCGGTTACATTGTCGTTTTCTTTTACAAGAAACCCGGTTTGTCGTGTTTTTAGCATAATTTCCACTGCCTTTTTAACGGGATCAGTGTTCGCGAGCACCGTATAGTCTTCCATTACAATGTCTTTTGCAGTATAGTCGGTCAGCATTGAACGAAACTTAACCTGCGTGTATTCATAACCGGCTCCGAGGAATACAAAAATTCCGATAACAAACAGAAAAGGATTGATAAATAACCCGGTGATGGCAAAAATCACCCCGAATACCTGCCCTGCCATCATGGAGTATTTGGTTGCTTTTACCCGGTTGAAACGCAGGGAGAGCGCTGCACGCAATATTCGTCCGCCATCCATCGGGAACGCCGGAATCAGGTTAAATGCCACAATAAACAGATTGGTATACATCAGCAAAATAAGGAAATTTTCACTGGTAATTTTTTCAAAATCCATGTTGAAACTATACCCCTGAACTGTGGAAATAATCCCCAGTAATATAAGAGCTATTGCCACATTTACTGCCAGCCCCGAAGCAGTTACCACAATCTCCTGTTTGGGTTTTTCGGGCATGCCTTCTATGTTGGCCATACCACCAATGGGTAACAGTGTAATGCTCTTTGTTTCAATACCGTATCTGCGGGCTGCCAGCGAGTGCCCAAGCTCGTGCAAAGTAACACACATAAACAGCACCAGAACAAATACCACAGAGAGCAGTGCCTGTCCGGTGTCGGCTCCCTGATTAATGTTTACAGCAACCACCCACAGAATGAGCAGCAGAAAAGTCCAGTGAATTGCGATTTTTATTCCGAAAGGTCGTCCTAAGCGTAATGCGTATTTCATTGTTTTGTTTTTTTAAAAGATGAACTTATAAATTATACCGGAACAGAGGCAATAGTTATACCACGTCTTACTCACTGTACGGAAAACGTACCCCGGTATTTTCTTCACATTTTTCAAGCAATCGATCCTGCAGGTGAGTGTCGTCTGCTTCTTTCCGGTAGCGCGCTTCTTTTTTGTGGTAAAAGTAGCGGCCGCTTACTTTGGCGTCTTCGCTTGTTGCAAGCCAAACCTGTGTCTCGTAACCTTTCTGCAGGTTGCCTGGTGCGCCGGAGCCCCCCATTTTTGTGGGTACCCAGCCGGGATCAACGGCATTTGAAAATACACCGGGCCACTTGCGTGCCACGGCTTTCGCCAGCATTACCATGTGCAGTTTAGAGTCGCCGTAGTCAATACTTCCGGTATCCAGAATATCGGGATTCGGATCTCCGTGTAAATGCGAACCGGAACTCATAAAAATGATACGCTCTGGTTTATCAATCAGGCACGTCAGCACATACGGCGCCAGGGTGTTGATCCTAAAAATCAAATCCTGCGGTTTCCTGTGAACTGCTGCATTCTGGATGACGGCATCAAAAGGGCCCGACTTATTTACTTCCGCAGCCAGTCGTTTCACTTCATCCAGATTTGCCAGGTCTGCATTCAGCACTTTTTCCGCGCCTGGTACATTATTCAGCGCATCTTTTCCTCTCTCTTCATTTCGTCCGTGTAACACCACCTGATGACCCTGTTCAACCAGTTCTTTTGCTGCCAGTTGACCCAACCCGTCAGATGATCCGGTGATAAATATTTTCGCCATAAAATAATCTTTTAATTAAGCATTTGTGTAACAATACAGAAATACCCTGTATACCTCATAAAACGCATGCCACCCTGAACTTGTTTGAGAGGCTTGTTGATAATATATTGATTATCAAAAGTAATAATGTGCTGAAATCCCCCGCTGGCGCGCTTTTATAAAGCGTGCCGTAGTTTTAACAGATTTATTCAATTTGAAATCAAACGCACCGACTTCCAGAACTGTTT
>CAYUBV010000495.1:0-1958 GCA_964443035.1 uncultured Tangfeifania sp. | reverse complement strand
ATTTTGAGGAAGATAAAATTCTCGACTTCAATTTTGATTACCTGAATTATTACAATGACAATCCTTCCGATTACACGGTTGAAAATACTGATGATGCCGGCAACCTGGAATCAGGAGAAGCGATTGAAGTCACCAAAACCACACCCATCGATATTTTTGTGGGAATGATTGATTATTCCAGTCAAATCAGCCCGAATATTAAAATGGAAGTGGGAGCGAAGGGAACGTTCACTCAGTTTAAAAACGATGTGGGCGTTAGTTATTTTACCGACGGTAGCTGGAATTTCGATTCCGAACTGACCAATGAGTATTCTCTCAAAGAAGATATTTCGGCGGCATACACTTCGTTTACATTTAAGTTGGGCGAAATGACAAACATGGTGGCAGGATTACGCTACGAATACATGAATTCTGTTTTAAGCTCTGAAACAGAAGAGGGAATCCTCGATTTACATTACGGGGAACTTTTCCCGACTTTTTATATTTCACATAAATTAAATGAGAACAATACGGTGCAGTTCTCTTACGGTCGCAGAATTGACAGGCCTACTTTTAATGAACTGGCCCCGTTTATTGTTTTTATGACACCGGAAACATTTATAGCCGGAAATGAAAATTTGCTGCCTGCCTTTAGCAATAATTTTAAAGCAGATTATATGTTTAAATCCGTTTCATTATCTGTGAGTTACACCGATACAAAAAACGCGATTTCCAGGTTTCAGCCACAGGCGAGTGAAGATGGGACAAAACAATACTTTATATCCAGAAATTTTGATTTTTCCGAGAATCTATCACTAATGCTTGCCGTTCCTTTTACAGTTAACGACTGGTGGAAAATGCAGAATAATTTCAACTGGGTTAAAAACCGAATGGAAACGAATTACGATGGATTGGAACTTGAAATTAGTCAGAGCAATTACCGAATCAATTCGTCTCAAAGTTTTTTATTTAGCGAGTGGTTTTCAGCCGAAGTTTCAGGATATTACCAATCGAAATCGACTTGGGGAATTTATGAGAGCAAACCTCTTGGCAGCATGGATTTGGGAATACAGTGGAAATTAAAGAATGGAAACAGCAGGTTTAATCTAAATTTGAGCGATGTATTTAAAACAAATATTTACAGAAGTGTTGCCGATGTTCCTGAATTAAATATTTACTCGAGTTGGGAACTCGATTTCGAATCGCGCATTTTACGTCTTTCTTTTACACATAATTTTGGAAATACCAAAGCAAAAGTGCGGGAAAGAGATACCGCTTCAGAAGAAGAAAGGAAAAGGGTAAGTCCGTAATTCCTGAATCACATAAAAAAGCTAGAGTGGCAGCAATTCCACTTTGCGCACAAATACTTCGGCTGCTTCCGACTGGATTTGGATTTTCCCTGTTTGCGGCTTCACACGTGTGGCTTTGTTTACCAGTTTGCCATTCAGGAAAATGGTAAGCTGGTCGCCGTCGGCCACACACTCCAGCTTGTTCCACTCGCCAACTGGTTTTTCCACATCGTATGGTCCGCGAAATCCTTTTTTGTCCTTCCAGTCAGGAGCGCGGCCAATCCAGTTGATGCGGCCGGAATTGATGGTTTCCTTTTTGCCGCCCGGCTGATAAATAAACGAGTTGCTTTGTTTTTCCGGAGCCACGGTGGCTGTTACGTTAAAAGCATCGGTACCGTCGCCCACCACAATGATGTCGCCCGTTCCGCCTTCAATCATCTGGCATTCGATGGAATGCATCCAGATGCCGCCCGAGCTGCCGTCTTCGCCCTGCGAATGGAGCAGTAATCCTGAGTCGCGTGCCCGCTCTTTGCGTGGCGGATGCGTTGCTTTCCCCCATTTAAATTCCAATACAATGTGGTAGTCTTCGTATTCATTTTCGGTGGTAATGCAGCCCCACTCTTCGCCCGAAATCCGGATCATGCCATTCTGCACGGTAAACACATTTTTCGGGTCGGTGTTGCGACCGCG
>CAYUBV010000494.1:0-1960 GCA_964443035.1 uncultured Tangfeifania sp. | reverse complement strand
CAGTGTGTTGCTGGCGTTGGTTTTCAGCTTTGTTTTCCCGAACCGGAAAGAAATTACAGGATATTCCTGGAAAAGCAGAAGGAGAATTTAATTTCAGTAGCAAGACATTTAGTATCAGGTATCAAGACCAGGGACATATTCTGTTTCTTGTCTTGATACTTGTGTCTGGCCGTCTTGTTACTCAACCTAAAACCCCTTCCTTTTTTCCTGCACTGGAACTTCCCCGGTGCGTTCAATTTTTTCCACGTTTTTGCCCGACGAAAATCGGTAGCTGATTTTAATCCAAAATGGTACGGTTGAAAGTTGGATTTCGCCTTTGGAATAGTGGTGAAAATCCCGGCCAGCAACTTCCGAACCCTGGTAGGTGAAGTTTTTAGCCAAAGGGAGTCCGCTTACAATCCCCGCTTTCAGGTTTTTTGAAAAGGACTTTTCAATTGAAACGAAATAGAGTGCATCACTAAATGTATTTCCCTGAATTTGGTTTAAGGGGCTGGTATATTGAAAATTTACCGAAGCTGTAAAATTTTTTCCGAACGTAGTAAATGCTGACAATCCTGACTCCAAAGCCAGTTGATGGTTCGGTTCAATCTTTTGACTGGCAGCCAGTTGATTGGGGCTGGAAAAAGCATTGAAAAGTTTCAGATAGGGATGAATTCCTGCTTTCCCGAAACCAAGAGCAGCACTCATTTGAATTCCTGTCCGGTGGATTTCGCCCAGGTTGTGTTTTTGAATTTCAAAAAGGCCGCTTTCGTTTACCAGCATCAGGTTGCGAATGGCATCAGAAGTTTGCTGGTAAAATATCCGGGCTGAAACAAAATGATTTTTAAACCGGTGGGAATATTCGGCATAAACCTGGTTGTGGATTTCAGTTTGAAGATTTGCGTTTCCCATGATCCGTGTAAACGGGTCATCCATTGATTTATAGGGATTTAGCTGATAAAACCCGGGCCGTGAAACCGACCGCCGGTAGTTCAGTTTCAGGGTTTGCTTGTTGTTCAGACTGTAAATGGCAGAGACAACCGGCAAAAAGTAAAAATTCCTGCTGGTGCTTTCATCCCGAACTTTTTTGGTTTGATTTTCAACCCGAAAACCCAGAGTTGTTTCCAGCTGCGACGTTTTATAGCTGAATGTTCCGTATCCTGAGAAAATTGTTTCGTCGAACTGAAATGTTTCGGAATTTTCATCGCGCAATCTTTGTATGCGGGTTTGCAAACCGCTGTTCAGACTGATTTTTTCACTGATCGGCAAGGTGTAATCCGCTTTCCCGTAAATATACCGGTTGTCAGGTTGCATTTTGTTTTCCTGAAAGAATCCGGTTTCGGAATTGCTGAATGTGGTGGCATTTTCTGCCTTTAGCGTTTGCCAGCTCATGTCGAATGCCAGTTCGTGGCCTGTGGTTTTGTCGAAAATGTGTTTGTACCAAAGCGACCAAAGCCCGCTGTAATTAGTGTCATCATCTTCTTTACCGGCAAACCATTTGTTTGCTTCCGGGCCGGTTGCTGTCAATTCTACATCGCCATCAAGTTCCTGCGAAAACGGATTGTAAAATCCATAAAAATTCAGTTGGTTGCGATCGTTTACAAACCAGTCGAAACCGTAATGAAACCGGTGCGACCACGTTTTTTGCCGCAGGTTTTGGGTTGAATTAATTTCACTGATTCCGGAATTAACGGAGATTTCTCTCTGATACGATTCGGTGATATTGAAATAATGCAAATCGCCATTGTACGAGGTAAACAGGTTGAAATTTCCAAAACCATAGTTCAGGCTATAGGCCGGTGCCAAAAATATTTCGGAACCGGAAGTAGGAATTTCAAGATAAACATGGCCGTCGATGCCGGAACCCTCTTCGTGGGAAAGCACAACATTGATAACACCCGTAATATCCGCATCGTATCTGGCGGGGGGCGAACTGATAACTTCCACCTTGTCGATTTTGGAGGCCGGCAACTGGCTCAGA
>CAYUBV010000493.1:0-1962 GCA_964443035.1 uncultured Tangfeifania sp. | reverse complement strand
GACACGACACTAACATGATTATAACAGGAAAGGCCCGGCCGCGGGCCTTTTTTTGGTGTGCCGTGCATGGTAGCAGGCTTGGTGGTGGAAGTCCACTATGGGGGTTTGTAATCGCCAACCATTAGCAGAAGGCAAGGGTGTCCGTTGTGAAGCGGAATCTGAAGGAAGCCGGAAGCAAACCTCTGCCCCGAGGAATACAAACCGCATCAGGCATAACCGGTGGGATGAGATTGCCAAACAAATCGAAGTCCAAAGATTACACGGATACCGGGATGTAAATGCGGCGGGGACATGGAGGGAAAGCATGTTACCTTACCACGGGAGGTCTCACAGACGTATTGAAACGGCTCCGATAGCTATCGGAGGATATACGGTCGGAAAAGGTTTACTGTGAGAAGTCAGCCGAAGTCATAGTATCTCGATGTTTACAGTCGGGAGAAGGACTGAACTTTAATTGGCAGTATTAATGAAAGTTACTTTATGAGAGGATTAAAACAGAAAACTTCGGGTATAACCGGAGCCTGCCCGCAAAAAGGAAGTGCGGAACACGGAGGATATGTGGGAGGGTTTACTTCTGTATGGATAACTGAAACGGGTACTGTGGCACTCCCCGAAGAAGATGGATTATTAGGTCAGATTTTAAACCCTTACAACCTGAACAAAGCCTATTTAAAGGTTTGCAGGAATAAAGGAAGTCATGGTGTGGATGGATTGAAAATCGAATCTCTTAGAGATCATCTAAAACAACATGGTTCTGACCTGATAAAATCTATTCGAAACGGGAAGTATCGCCCGAATCCTGTCCGCAGGATTGAGATACCTAAAGATGCCCACTCAAAGCGTCCATTGGGTATTCCGACAGTAGTTGACAGGGTAATCCAACAGGCGATACATCAAATTTTATCACCAGTTTACGAGCGGCAGTTTTCTGACAACAGCTTTGGTTTCCGGCCTAAACGAAGTACGCACAAAGCTTTATTCCGATGCAAGCGTTATATATCAGAAGGATATAAATACGCTATTGACATGGATATGGCAAAATTCTTCGATACGGTCAGCCACAGCAAACTGATAGAAATACTGTCACGAACAGTAAAAGATGGCCGTGTAATCTCACTGGTACACAAATACCTGAATGCAGGTGTTGTAGTGAACCATAAATTCGAGAGAACGGACTCAGGCGTTCCACAGGGTGGGCCGTTAAGTCCGCTGCTGAGTAACATCATGCTAAATGAACTTGATAAAGAGCTTCATAAGCGAGGCCACAAGTTTGTTCGCTACGCCGATGATTTAGTCATTTTGTGTAAGAGCAAGAGGGCAGGAGAACGGATAATGAACAGCGTAATTAAGTTCATTGAAGAACATCTTTTTCTGAAAGTGAACAGGGATAAAACCTCGGTGGTTTATTTTAACCGCATCAAGTTTTTGGGATACTCCTTTTATCAAATCAAGGGAGAAATCCGGTTTCGAATTCATCCCAAAAGTGTTGTAAAACTGAAAGCGAAATTAAAAGAGCTTACCAGCAGGAGCAACGGTTGGGGAAATGAAAAGCGTAAAAGTAAATTATCATCTTTTATTAAAGGGTGGCTAAATTATTACAAATATGCTGATATACTGAAACTAATGGAACGGATTGATGCATGGTATCGCCGACGATTGCGAATGGTAATTTGGAAACAATGGAAGAAGTTGAGAACTAAAGGTTGCAATCTCATCAGACTGGGTATTGAAAAATGCAAAGCATGGGAATTTGCCAACACACGGAAATCGTACTGGCGGACAGCCAAAAGTCCGATTTTATCCAGAAGTGTAACCAATGCCCGTTTAAAACAGGCAGGTTATATTTTCTTTTCTGATTACTATAAGCAAATAAGGGTGTAATTAAAGAACCGCCGTATACGAGAACCGTACGTACGGTGGTGTGAGAGGACAGATAGGGAAATAATCCCTATCTTCCTACTC
>CAYUBV010000492.1:0-1965 GCA_964443035.1 uncultured Tangfeifania sp. | reverse complement strand
TGATTGCCAGTCTGATGGATAAAAATTCACAAAAAGGGTTTTTGAGTTTGAGGAACTGAAATGAATTGAGTCGAAAGTTTGACTGCCATTTTTATTTTTCGGTTTTACATTTAAAATAATTTCCTGTACGTAATGGTCATTTTTTATTAATTTTGCTGAAAATGAATGAGTAATGGCTGAAATTGAAAATGTTAAAGAGAAGAATCTTATTAGGCGAATTAATAATTTAAGCCAGAATAAAATAAATGCTTTGGAGAATTATTTGGATAAAATTGAGCACTCAAATAATTCAAAGGAAGAATTATTGTCTTTTGCCGGTATTTTTAAAGATTTCGATGATGATTTTTTTTCTGAACTTACAAATGAACTCCATTATAACAGAAAATCAGGTCGAACCCGAATTGAATGAATGATTATTTAATTGACACTGACATTTTATCATTATGGTAAACTGCGTCGCAAAGGAATAATTATGGGCACACCTGATTTATTGATTGCCGGAATTGCTCTTGCAAATGATTATATTTTGGTTACCAATAATCAAAAACATTTCAGACCAGTTGGTAGTTTACATACAGCTAATTGGACTAAATAATCAATATTTTTCTAAAGAAATCTTCATTAAAAGGAGTCATCCAAATATATTGCAGCGGAATTTCAGGATAGGTTTCTTGGAATTTCCGGTATTTGCTTTTTTTGATAAGTGCTTTGTCAAATTTGGCTTCAATGGCTTTGGGTGGGTTAGCACCGGGTAAAACAAAATCAACTTCCTGTCCCGATGTAGTTCGCCAGTAATGGATAAAATCAATCGGGTATTTCTCATTCAGTTGTCTGAAAATCATATTCTCCCAAAGTTCTCCTTTGTCAGTTCTGATATTTGGTGACTGAAAGTTTTCCAACAGGCAGTTCCTCATGCCTGTATCGAGGAAATAAACTTTTGGCATTTTAACCAATTCCTTCCGCAGGTTTTTAAAAAATGGCTTTATCAATGCAATGTGAAAACATTTTTGCATCACATTAATGTAGTGGTTAACGGTAATGTTTTGAATGCGTAATGTATTTGCCAATTCGTTAACATTAATCAAATTACCTGTTTGAGCGGCCAGGATTCTCAGAAGTGAATAAAAAGCTGTTTCATTTTCTACGCCCGATTCCTGGATATCTCTTTTAACAAATGAATCGCGGAGTTCGCGCAAACGAAGTATTTTTTCATCGGGATTAGACTCGGTAATTACTGCAGGATATCCTCCGAAAATCAGGTAATTATCCCATTCAACCCTTAGGTAATCAATTTTTGTGCTTTTGCTGTTGGGATTTTCAGCCAACCTGATTTTTTCTTGAAGGAGTTCTTTTTTTCCCGATAATTCCAAATATTCTTCGAAAGAGCAGGTGAAAAGATGGAAAATTCTTTTGCGACCGGCAAGTGAATCCCTGAACTTGTCATCCATATAAAAAGCACTACTTCCTGATGCAATTATTTTAAGTTTTTCATGGTGTTCATCGAATAAAAGTTTTAGAAAATTGGACGGATCATCGAGGTACTGCACTTCATCAACAAGTGCAATGGTTTTTTTATGATTGGATGGCAGGTACCCCAGTATATTTAGTGGATTTTCATTGAGTTCGGCAAGAATGGATTTGTTTTCAAGGTTCAGAAAAACAACCGGGATATCATGTTCCTTGCAATGCATTTCAATTTGCCTTAACAGGGTCGATTTCCCTGTTTGCCTTGCCCCGGTAAGGATGCTAAATTCTTTTTTTTCAAGATGTGTTATAAGTTTTTCAAATAGTTTTCTGCGATACATGACTTATTGATTTCTAATGCAAATATATAAATTATCCGATAATTTATATAGTCGACTATATAAAATATCCGATATTTTATGCAATCCACTGTATAAATTATCCACTTTATTTTTGCAGATTGGCCATCACCATTCTGATTTCACCATAAGAAAAATCATC
>CAYUBV010000491.1:0-1967 GCA_964443035.1 uncultured Tangfeifania sp. | reverse complement strand
ATAGAATATCAGATTCCGGTTCTGACGATCTGGGTTCGAATCCCGGTGGGGTCACATTTAATCCAAAATCACCGTAAGCCTCTCATCGGGAGGCTTTTTTGTATTCAAAAATTTCAGATACCATTACATTAAAACAATCTACAGTTTTGACTTTGTGAAACTTAACCGGTTCGAACGGCCTGTTGGGTTATTCTTATTCCGAAATAATTTGATATGTTTCACTTAGACTCGAACGCAGCAGACATTAAATCCTGTTCTCTTTTTGATAAGCCATATTGAGTGGCAATCTTATGCCAGTTTTTGATACTTTTTTTGATATCATTAATTGTTTCTTTTGCTGTAGCTGTGCTCAGACGAAAAAATTCAGCGACTTCCAAAGTTAATTCTGTATCCAGGGAATTATCTTCATCTGTAATATTTAATGTAAGTCCGGTTCCGTCCGGTACAGGATTTATATCAAATGCCGGAGACAATTTCCAGCCATTTTTACCTAACAGGAAACCGTGATTTCTCAGGTGATCATCTGTGTTTTTTACGCAGATATTAAAGACGATTCGTTTCCATAATTCCTGCAAATCAGCATCCACGTAATTTTTATCTCCGGATTGCATAATAAAACCTGCTATATCAAGGTAGCTTAGTCCGGTACTGTAGTTGTCACCATCCTGCCGGCCCAACATTGTCATTGCAGATGCAAAATGAATACGTTTGTTACCGGGTTGGCGGTCAAATCTTTTGGAAATATAGGTGTATTGATTACCAGAAAATTTTTGAATAATTGCATCAGGCATGCTGATTCCTGAATTCATAGCGAGATCATGAACCACCATCTCCCATCCGCCAACATCGACATCGTCATTCCGGCTTGGAAATTTAGCAATCCACAAGTGGTTGTTTTTATCCAGTACACTCGCTTTAGGCCTTGCACCTCCCAATGATGATCCCGGCGCAGTTAAAAGATTTAGCCATTTCAAATAATCGGGGTCTTCCACAGAATCATCCTTTTCCAGTTGGAGGCTGGCGTATTCCAGTTCCCTGAGCGATGTCCAGGGTGGTGCAGCCATCTCCCTGCTGTCGTTAAGAAACGGACCCTCCGGCGACTCTTTAAACCGCAAAGCTCCCATTCGATGTTCGTCATAAACACCGAGTAGATAGTCTGATTGCATCAGATTTTTTTGGAGTCTGTTTTCCATTCTTGCCAGTAATGCTTCCCGTCTGCGCATCAAAACACGTCCCCACCGGTCTGGAGATGAATCCAGGAACACACCAAAATTTGGCTTATCATCCTGCAGATATTGTGGCCCGGAGTAGTAGTTCAAATCCGGGTCCAATACAAAAAGCTGATCCGAATGAAGCCAATTATCATCGTATTCAAAAGAAAAAACTTCACTTCCACGAAGGGATTCCGCGCGCAAATTTCCGATTAATACCGGTCCGTTTAAGCCTAACCAATCAGCATAAACATATATATTTCTTGAAGCCATAAACTTACTTTTACAAACTAATTACTTTTTGTACCTATTAATTTACTATCCTGAAGTTTTCGCCCCAGTTTGTCATCACTGGCTACTTTTGTAATATCATCCGACAAACCTAAAACAAACAACACCTGAACATAAATTCCCATGGCCACACTGGGCAACCCTTTTTCAACTGAAACCAATGTCCGGCGGCTTATGCCTGCACGTTCAGCGACCTGTTCAGCAGTTAATTTACGACGAAGCCTGGCCAACTTTATATTTTCACCTAAAATTGCCATTGCTTTTGCCTGCTTAGGTAATAAAACCGTATTTCTTTTCTTCATATTGTGAACTATTTTGCACAAATATAATTATTTTGTATAAAATAGTGCACTTGAACTAAAATTGAACCATATAAACTACTTATTGAAAAAGAGATACTTTTTGGATATTTAATCCTCAATGCGTGATGTTGGAGTTACAAACAATCAAACATAAAACTTTGAA
>CAYUBV010000490.1:0-1969 GCA_964443035.1 uncultured Tangfeifania sp. | reverse complement strand
AGAAATCGGTGTTAAAAGAGGTGGAGAAAGTAACGCAGATGCCCGATTTTAAAGGCTACATTTCCGATTTGGGTGGCCCGTCGGCCAACATGTACAAGATGAAAGGCATTCACGAAGAGATTTGCCGGAAGTGTAAACGGGCCTCGTGTATTTTTCCGAATATCTGCAAAAATCTGGATACCAGCCACAAGCCGATGCTGGAGTTGTACGAAAAAGTCAGGAAGAACCCGAAAGTGAAAAAAGCATTTGTGGGCAGCGGAATTCGTTATGATATGATCCTGGAAAAATCAGGGAATAAAGAAACCGACCAGGTCAACCGCAAGTACCTGCGCGAAGTAATTAAACACCATGTTTCGGGGCGGCTGAAAGTGGCGCCGGAACACACTTCCGACGAAGTGCTGAAATTTATGCGCAAGCCCTCTTTTAAGTTGTTTGAAAAGCTCAACAGCGAGTTCAGTAAAATAAACAAGGAAGAAAAGCTGAACCAGCAACTCATCCCGTATTTTATTTCGAGCCACCCTGGGAGCAATGCCGAAGACATGGCTGACCTCGCCATTCAGACCAAAAACATGAATTTCAGGCTGGAGCAGGTGCAGGATTTCACGCCCACGCCAATGACGCTGGCCACGGTGATTTACTACTCGGGCTATCATCCGTACACCATGGAAAAGGTGTTTACAGCCCGCAGCCAGACGGCCAAAAAAGAACAACGAAAATTCTTCTTCTGGTACAAACGCGAGTTCCGGAAATCAATCATGAGCGAACTGAAAGCCAAAGGCCGCCAGGATTTAATCAATAAGTTGTTTGGATAGCGGGTGGTGCGAATTCTTCCGAAGGAATCGCTATGCGGCGATTCGCATATTTCATAAATCAGCGGATCGTCACTTAGTGATCGCTTTGCGGGAATCCGCTGATCCCACCAAAACAAATTTTCGTACATTACGTTTGTTTTATTACCAGAATATAATCATTATGAAAAAGACAATACCGGTTCTTGCAGCATTCCTGATTTTTTTAACTTCCTGCGCCGAATTACAGCAAATTGTAAATGAAACCATGGAAGGCGATCGCCCGCTGACCCGCTCCGAAATTGTTGCCGGGCTGAAAGAAGCGCTGATTGTGGGCACCAACAAATCGGTGGATGTTTTAAGCGAAACCAACGGGTATTACGGCGATGGAACCGTAAAAATTTTGCTGCCGCCCGAAGCTGATATTATCGTGGACAACATCGGGAAAGTTCCCGGCGGCGAACAATTGCTCGAAGATGTGTTGCTGCGGATTAACCGGGCTGCCGAAGATGCCGTGACTGAGGCAAAGCCAATTTTTGTAAACAGCATCAAAAGCATGACCATCGAAGATGCCATTGGAATTTTACGGGGCAGCGAGCACGCAGCTACCCAATACCTGGAGCGCACTACTTATCGGGATTTATTCGGTTTGTACCGTCCCAAAATTGAGACTTCACTCGATAAAAAACTGGTGGGAAATGTATCCACTGCCCAAAGCTGGAACACGCTCACCACGCGATGGAACCAAATTGCCAACTCGCTGGTGGGACAGGTATCGGGTTTTAAACCCGTTGAAACCAACCTCGATATTTACCTCACCGACAAAGCCCTGGAGGGCCTGTTCCTGAAAATTGCACAGGAGGAAGAACGCATCCGCGAAAATCCTGCTGCCCGGGTGAACGATTTGCTGCGACGTGTGTTTGGTTCGGTGGATAATTAAACGCTGTTAAATTTTTTTTTACATTCTAAAACATATTAGGTTGCCTTTTTACAGAATAATTACTACATTCATTTTGTCGAAAACAGTGTAGGATTTACGAACCAACCTGCCGGCGACAAATAGTGCTAACCTGTTAATTGTAATTGCCATGAGACTTGAATTTGAACGAATCGACGAAGCCAACGGACTGCTGAACCAACTGATTGAACACCATCCGCAGGCCATTTTTCTGACCAACCAC
>CAYUBV010000489.1:0-1977 GCA_964443035.1 uncultured Tangfeifania sp. | reverse complement strand
ATATGGAAGGTGCATCGATGACAAAACACGATGGCAAATACTATTTGCAGTATGCAGCACCCGGCACGCAATTCAATGTTTATGGTGACGGAGCCTATATCGGGGAAACGCCGCTTGGCCCGTTTACCTACATGAAAAACAATCCGATGAGTTTTAAGCCGGGTGGGTTTACCAACGGCGCCGGGCACGGGGTAACGGTGAAACAAACCAACGGGCAGTACTGGCATTTTGCAACCATGGCGTTGGCTTCAAACTCACACTGGGAACGGCGTTTATGCATGTTTCCAACTTATTTTGATGATGACGGCCTGATGCACTCTAATACGCATTACGGCGATTATCCGCGGTTTGCACCCAGCCATCCAACAAAAGCCGGGCAGCATAATGGTTGGATGCTGTTGTCTTACAAAGGAAAAACCACCGTTTCATCATCACAAATGCAAATTCGGAAAAGCACAGCAACCGATGATGATTACGATATTACGGAAATGCCTCTGGAAAAAAACAGCGAAGGCGAAATAATGTCTGAACTGCTGACTGATGAAAGTCCGAAATCATTCTGGGTGGCAGATGCCAATGATAGCAACCAGTGGGTGGAGATAGAAATGCTGAACCCGGGAAAGATTTATGCATTTCAATTGAATTACCACGATCACGAAACAGGCATTTATACAAGGGTAGATAGCCTGCGACACCGGTTTACCATCGAAGTTTCAGAAGACGGCGAAATATGGCAAACGGTAGTTGACAGAAGCAATAGCTGGAAAGACACACCCAATGCATACATTGTTCTAAATCAGCCGGTCGGGGGAAAATTTATCAGGTATAAAAATATTGAAGTTCCGGGCCCGAATCTGGCGATGTCCGAAATCAGGGTTTTTGGATTGGGATTCGGCGAAAAACCGGCAAAGGTGAAAGGATTCAAAATTAACCGTGAATCTGATCGGCGAAATGCCACTTTTTCATGGAGCCTTGTAAAAGGAGCACAGGGATACAATATCCGTTGGGGAATTGCTCCCGATAAGCTCTACCTTTCATGGCTTATTTACGAAGATACCGAATTGCTGATGCGCAATCTCGATAAAAACACAACCTATTATTTTACCATCGAGGCGTTTAATGAGAACGGCATTTCAGCAAAAACGGAAATTATTGAAATCGAATAAGATCAGATAACTATGAAGAAATTATTGTTTTTAGCGGTTGCTGTTATATTTTTCATCTCCTGCGGGCAGCAGGAACAGGAATCCGAAATGGACACATTCATTGATGACTTAATGGGTGAAATGACCATTGAAGAAAAAATCGGGCAATTGAATTTAATAACTCCCGGCGGCGGAATTCCAACAGGTTCAGTTGTCAGCACCGATGTGGAGGCCAAAATAAAGGAAGGAAATGTAGGCGGAATTTTTGGTGTTTACGGACCCGAAAAAGTAAGACAGGCCCAGGTTCTTGCTGTTGATGAGAGCCGGCTGGGAATCCCGATGCTTTTTGGTGCCGATGTTATTCACGGGTATAAAACTACTTTTCCCATTCCACTTGGATTGTCGTGCAGTTGGGACATGGATTTAATTGAACGAACCGCCCAAATTGCTGCGAAAGAATCTACTGCCGATGGCATTTTCTGGAACTTTTCGCCGATGGTTGATATTGCGCGTGATCCGCGGTGGGGCCGTGTGGCTGAAGGCGCGGGCGAAGATCCCTACCTGGGCTCTGAAGTGGCTAAGGCCATGGTACGCGGATATCAGCAGGATGATCTGGCGCGTGAAAATACCATGATGGCCACCGTGAAACACATGGCACTTTACGGTGCATCGGAAGCCGGCCGTGATTACAATACGGTTGATATGAGCCGCCAGCGAATGTTCAATGTATATTTCCCTCCCTACAAAGCTGGTGTGGAAGCAGGCGCAGGTTGTGTAATGACTTCCTTCAACGATGTGCGCGGAATTCCGGCCACCGGAAACAAATGGCTGC
>CAYUBV010000488.1:0-1981 GCA_964443035.1 uncultured Tangfeifania sp. | reverse complement strand
CCAACGGGCAATTTATTGTCGGCCGAAGTGATGCAGGAAATTGCAAAGTTCGATATACCGGTTATTTCCGATGAAATTTACCACGGACTGGTTTATGAAAACCGGGCCCATTCGATGTTGGAATTTTCAGAAAACACATTTATTCTGAACGGGTTTTCCAAGCTTTTTGCCATGACCGGATTGCGTCTGGGATATGTAATTGCACCGTCTGAATATGTTCGGCCGATGCAGAAGCTGCAACAGAACTTGTTTATTTGTGCGAGCTCCACAGCACAGCGGGCGGGAATTGCAGCCCTTCGTTCAGCAGCACCCGATGTTGAAAAAATGAAGGAAACCTACAACAAGCGGCGCAAATACATGGTGGAGCGTTTGCAAAAAATGGGTTTCGATATAAAAGTGATTCCAACCGGTGCTTTCTATGTTTTTGTGAATGCCCGGCACCTTTCGGATGACAGCTATAAACTGGCATTCGATATCCTGGAAAAAGCAAAAGTGGGGGTTACTCCCGGAATCGATTTTGGTGAAAACGGAGAAGGATTTTTGCGTTTTTCATACGCCAACTCGCTCGAAAATATTGAAGCAGGAATGGACCGCCTGGAAAAGTATTTAAAAGAATTCAGGATTTAATCTGGCCCTGAAACTTTTCCCAGTGAACGATTTGGTTTAATTTTTTCCGTTTTTTCTCGCGTGGCGTATCTGCCGGATAACCAAGCGGAAGCATTACCAGCGGTTCCAAATACGATGGCAGTTCAAGAATTTCCGCACATTTCTGAGCATCGAAATTGCATACCCAGCAGGTTCCCAGCCCAAGTTCAGTTGCTTGCAAAGTCATGTGATCCACCGCAATTGCCACGTCAATATCTGCTGAATCTTTGCCGTCCGTACTCCTTTTCCACGATTGTGAATGGTCGGCGCAGGCAAGAACAATTACCGGTGCACTTTTAATCCAGTCACGCGGGTAAGTTTCTATCAGGCGTTCACGTTTTTCTTTTTCCTGGAAGACCAGTAGGATGAAAGGCTGAAAATTTACGGCTGTTGGTGCCATTCGCGCTGCTTCCAGCACCTGAATCAGTTTCTCATTTTCAACTCCCTGCTCTTTATATTTTCTTACGGAATAGCGGTGACTGATTAGTTGTGAAAAATCCATATCATATTTTTTTTGATTGTTTTGAAAAAATACCATTTACATAAATATGCAAAAATATTTAAAAGTATAATCAATTCTATCTTTTAAATATCATTTATTCAGAATGGCTTTAAATAATAAATCAAATTTTAATAAGCAAGTAAATTCGATGAACACCAATGTGTTATAAAGCAGATGTTATATGTGCAACGTCTTTGTAATTCCGTCGTCTTGTTGATACAAATGAATTCGAAAACGAAAACAATTTTTTTTTAATTAAATTCTTAAAAGCCATGAAAAACTTAAGATTAGTATCAGTATTTGTTGTTTGTTTATTAGTGATTTCTGCATCAGTTAGTGCTAACGGTTATGTTACCGATTTTAAAAATTATGAAATCGAGTCGGTTGACGATTTAAATTTCGGAAAAAAGGTAGACAAGGTTTGGACTCTGACTTACAATTCCAGCCAAAATCCGGTAACAGTAGTGAAACATAAAACTGTGGAAGGCGCAGAATATGTAGTTCATTCGAAATTTTTTGAAGTAAGCTATGCTGCAACTGCAGATGGTTTTGGTGCCAAAAAAGTTCGGAATTCGTGGAGAAGTGTTCCCCGCCAGATTAACGATGTGGTTCTAAGCCAGGAGCATATGAAAAGACAGGAAGTACTTACGCCAAAAAAAGTAGATGATGAAAAGGCGCTGGGATTAATTGCCAGCTTTCTGCCCGAGTTATTGAATGAAAATTACACTCATGTGTTGAATTAAAGGGTGGTTAAATTAAGAAGAGTGTTAAAAACCGCGGGAAACCGCGGTTTTTTTATATACATCCGCAAACAAGACCATCGGCCAGGCTGTC
>CAYUBV010000487.1:0-1982 GCA_964443035.1 uncultured Tangfeifania sp. | reverse complement strand
CTGCGCCAAAAAGGAGCTGCCGAAATTCTGGCCAACATCAGGAAGCAACAATGAACACCCCGCTGAAAAATAAATTGTTTATTTCCACCCGTCCGGCAGGCCGTTCAGACGAGATGAAACGTCTGTTTGAAACTGCCGGCGCACAATTGCTGGAAATGCCTCTGATTAAAATTGAGCCGCTTCCCGTTTCAGCAGAAGAAAAAAAGTTGGTTGAAAATATGGAACAATTCAACTGGCTGATTCTGACCAGTGCCAACGGTGTGTACTACTTTTTTGAAGCTTTCAGTAAAATCTCAGAAAAACAAAAACTCCCCGGCCATCTGAAAATTGCAGTCATCGGCAACAAAACCAAAAATAAGCTGGAAGAAACCGGCTACTCACCCGATTTTGTAAATCCGGGAAATACTGCGGAAGATTTTTCAGAGGCATTTTTAAAACACCTTCAAAAAGAAAAAACGTACCCGAATATTTTGCTGGCGCTCGGAAAACTTGCCCGCAGCGTGATTCAGGATGAGTTGAAAAATAGTGCAAACTGCACCCGAATTGATTTTTACACCACGAACATCCCGGATTCAATTGACCAAAATATCATGCAGCAAATTGAGGAAGACCGTTATGAAATGCTTATTTTTACAAGTCCTTCAGGAATTAAAAACTTCCTGAAAATTACCCGGACCACAAATTTTGAAAACCTGCGTGTGGCCTGTATCGGAGAAACAACGGCACGCACTGCAAAAGAGAACGGAATTGAGCCGCTTGTGGTTGCTGAAGAAGCATCGGCAAAGGGGCTGGTAGATTCGATAATTAATTATTACAATTAGAAATCATAAAAAATACAACTATGCAATTTCCTGTTACACGACTTCGCCGATTACGCAAAAACACCGCCATTCGCAACATGGTGCGCGAGACCATTCTCACACGCAACGACCTTATTATGCCGCTGTTTGTTTGCCCGGGAGAAGGAGTTGAAAACAAGATTTCATCCATGCCCGGAAATTCACAATTCTCGGTTGATTTGCTGGTAAAAAAATGCCGTGAATTGTACGATAAAGGTGTTCAGGCGGTCTTGCTTTTCGGGATTCCTGAATCGAAAGATGAAACCGGCGAGGTGGCCTGTCAGCACAACGGAATAGTTCAGCAGGCTGTCCGTGCGCTGAAAAAAGAGGTGCCGGAATTGTACCTGGTTGCCGACGTTTGCAACTGCGAATATACCACCCACGGTCATTGCGGAACCATTGTGAATGGCGACGTGGATAACGATATGACACTCGGAACACTGGCCAAGCAGTCGGTTTCGCTGGCTGAAGCAGGTGTTGACATGGTGGCGCCAAGCGATATGATGGACGGCCGTGTTGATGCCATTCGCACCGCGCTCGATGAAAACGGTTTTCAAAATACCCCGATTATGGCCTACTCCGCAAAATACGCCTCAGCGTTTTACGGACCGTTTCGCGAGGCTGCCGAAAGCGCACCGCAGTTTGGCGACCGCAAAACTTACCAGATGGACCCGTCAAACGGCGATGAAGCCTTGCGCGAAGTAGAACTCGATATCATGGAAGGTGCCGACATTGTAATGGTAAAACCGGCGCTCAATTACATGGATATTATTCAGCGCGTAAAAACCAACTTCAATGTTCCGGTAGCAGCTTACAATGTGAGCGGCGAATTTTCGATGGTGAAAGCCGCCGCCGAAAAAGGCTGGATCGATGAAAAACGAATCGTGCTCGAACTGCTCACCGGACTGAAACGTGCAGGCGCAGATATCATCATCTCGTATCATACGCAGGATATTATTGGGGAATTATAAAACATTCTGATAATATGTCAGTTATGCATTGTCATTTCGACGAAGAATGAGGAGAAATCTGTTTCAAAGTTATGGATTTCTCACCCGGAATACCGGGATTCGAAAAGACAATATATAATTTGGCTTGATTCAAAAAATTGAGTAAAAAGGAATAAAGACGAAACAATTATGA
>CAYUBV010000486.1:0-1989 GCA_964443035.1 uncultured Tangfeifania sp. | reverse complement strand
GTGCTGTTTCTCTTCTTCCGATCGTTCAAAGCAGTTTTCTTCCCTGTTTTAATAGTTATTATCGGGGTTGTATGGGCACTCGGAATGCTTTCGCTTTTTGGTTACAAAATCACGTTGCTATCGGGAATGATTCCGCCATTGCTCATTGTAATCGGCATTCCGAACAGCATTTACATGCTCAACAAATTTCATCATGAATACGTGAGCCACGGTAATAAAATAAAGGCGCTCCAGCGGGTAATCATCAAAATCGGGAATGCTACCTTTCTCACCAACCTGACCACTGCTTCGGGTTTTGCAACGTTCATCATCGTAAAAAGCGATATTCTGAAACAGTTTGGAATTGTTGCATCACTGAGTATTATGGGCCTTTTTGTGCTTTCGCTGCTGCTTATTCCCATCATTTTCAGCCTTATCGGACCGCCGTCTTCCCGCCATGTGAACCACCTTAACAACCGTTTTGTAAAAAGAATTATCCGCAAACTGATTGTGATTACCGAGCACCACCGGAAAGCAGTTTACATTTCGGCCATTGCTGTTCTAACAGCCGGAATTTACGGAATCACCCTGATGAAAAGTTCGGGTTATATGGTTGACGATATTCCTGAAAGCGACCCGGTTTACAAAGACCTGAAGTTTTTCGAAGCGAATTTCGACGGATTAATGCCGCTCGAAATTATGATTGACACCAAACGCCCGGGTGGCGTGATGCAACTTACTACATTCAGGAAAATCGATCAGCTTGAAAAAGAACTGGCAAAATACCCCGAGATTTCAAAACCCATTTCGCTGCTGAACCTGCTTAAATTTTCAAAACAGGCCTTTTACAACGGCAATGAACGGTACTACAGCCTGCCCAACAACCGCGAAAAAAACTTTATCCTGCAATACACCGACATCGGAAATGAAGGCTCCGGACTGCTTCACTCTTTCGTGGACAGTTCGCGTCAGATAACACGCATCAGCCTGCGCATAAAAGATGTGGGCACAAAACGGATGGAAGAACTTTACGAAAGTTTTCATGCCGACATCGATTCTGTTTTTACTTCAGATAAATACGAAATAACCGTAACCGGCTCGAGCATCACATCATTTAAAGGAACCCAGTACCTGCTGAAAAATTTATTTACAAGTCTCGGGCTGGCCATTTTACTGATTTCGTTGTTTATGGCCATTATGTTTTCATCGTGGCGAATGGTGCTCATGTCGCTCACACCAAATGTAATTCCGCTCATTTTTACAGCGGCGATTATGGGATTTACCGGCATTCCGATTAAAGCTTCCACCATCCTGGTTTTCAGCATCGCTTTTGGAATTTCGGTAGATAATACCATCCACTTTCTGGCCAAATACCGGCAGGAATTAAAAATTACGGGCTGGGACATCCGCAAATCAGTTGTTATGGCCTTAAAAGAAACCGGTGTAAGTATGCTCTACACTTCTGTGGTATTGTTCTTCGGATTTGGTATATTTACATTGTCAGGATTTGGAGGAACCGTTGCAATGGGCGTGTTGGTTTCGCTCACCCTGCTGGTGGCCGTAACTTCCAACTTAATTCTGCTGCCTTCGCTGCTTACAGGCCTCGAAAGGCTGACAACCACCCAATCGTTTAAAAAGCCGCTGCTTCATATTTACGATGAAGAAGAAGACATTGAAATGGAAGAACTAAAAATAACTGACAATAACAACAATAAGCACTAAGTAAAATGTATTCGATTGAAGCGTTACAAAAAAAGGTCAATCACGAAATCGATGCCTGGTCGGAAGAACTAAGCAAAAAAGAGCCGCAGCCATTATATGCTCCGGTGAAATATGCACTCAGCATGGGAGGCAAAAGATTGCGCCCCGTTTTACTGCTAATGTCTGCCAATATGTTCCGGGATAATATTGAGAGTGGATTGCCGGCTGCTCTCGCAGTGGAAATCTTCCACAATTTCACACTTTTGCACGACGACATTATGGACAATGCAGAAGTGCGCCGCAACAACC
>CAYUBV010000485.1:0-1996 GCA_964443035.1 uncultured Tangfeifania sp. | reverse complement strand
CCCAAAGGCAGTTCCAGTTCTTTGGCAATTTCTTCGTACGAATATTCGCGAAAATAACGCAACTCAACCAACGTGCGGTATCGGGGCTTTAGCCGCCTCACCACGCGATGCAGTAAAATTGCTTTTTGCTGGCGGATCAACTTCTCTTCCGGATTCAGCTCTTTCGATTTCAACCGCACGGTTTCGTTGTTCTGAGTTGAATCACTGTTGCTGTCTATAGCAACATAAGTCCCTTTTTTTCGGCGTAAAAAATCGATACAGTTGTTCGAAGCAATTTTAAACAACCATGTACTAAATGCGTAAGTAGGTGAATACTGATGAATATTTTTGAATGCTTTTCCGAATGCCTCGAGGGTTAAATCTTCGGCATCGTTGCGGTTATTTACCATTTTCAGCAGCATAAAATAGATGGCGTCTTTGTAGCGGGCAAGCAGCCGGGCAAAGGCTTTTTCATCGCCATTTAAAGCTTTCTGAACAAGCTCGTAATCCTGGCGTGCCTTTTCCGACAAATTTAATTTTTGCTCTTCCATTTTTGCCTGCGTCTGCTGTTGTAATGAAAATAAACCTGATACCCTGCCTTCCAAATTGGTATGAAAAATGCATACACTAACGAAGATAAGAATAATTTACGTTCATTCAAATGTTTAAGGCTTATTTTTATGATAAACGCATAGGCAGTGATATAGAGCAGAATAAGACCGGAAATTACCGGCCAGAATTTCCAAAAATAAATAACCGTAAAAACAACAAACGGATAAAACAGCAGTGTCAGCCATTTTTCGAAAAAAAGAATCAGTTGTTTTGAGAAGGAAAGATTTTTTTGGATGCGCAGTTCTTTTTTCAGCAACTCAAAATAATCGGTTTTTGAAACTTCTGTTTCTTTCTTGATTGCTGCATCGCTGCAAAAATTGATAGCAGTTTTTTTCTTTTCCATGAAATCGTTCATCACCAGCTCGAGGTTGGCAAAATGTTCTTTGATGTGTTGTCCAAAACCACCGGCTTCAAAATATTTTTCTTTTCTGAAAGCAATATTTTCCTCAAAGCTTAAATAGGACAGGCGATTCAGAATAAACCCAAAACTTTTTAGTTGCTGAAAAAAACGCTCATTCCGGTAAAGTAAATTAAAGAAACTCCGCTGATGTTTTACATTCGAATAATTGACAACTACGTTTTTTTCATCATTCATTTTTGATGAAATTGTTGCCAGCCATTCATCCGGGATTTCGCCCGGGCAGGGAGGAATAATCATCACCCAATCGTTTGAAGCTGCTTTCAGGGCAATGTTTTGCGCCATTTTTTCAGAGTAGCGGGTTTCCTGGTTCAACCCCGAAACTTTTAAATTTGAATGACTCTCCCGCAAAACACCCAGCACCGAAAGCGAATTGTCCTGCGAATAATCGTCTACAGCCACCACCTCCGAACCTGGATTTGCCGAGGCAAGTACCTGCGGCAGATATTTCCGAAGGTTTTCTTCTTCGTTCCGAAACGTTAAAATCAGCGAGAGTGATTTCTCTTCTGAATGATTTTTTTGCTTTTGGTACAGAACTTTTGCAGTGAAAACAAAAAGATAAACCAGATTTAACAGGTAAAGCAAGCTGAAAAATCCCAGCAGCGCCCAATCGTACCATTGAAAGCCGGCAAAAGCATTTAAAATAAAGTCCACCATTCTGAAGCAATAACAGGAAATAATCCGGCGCTAAAAATGGAAACAATCGGTGCAATATCAAAATTTTCAGAGCCGAAAAGAAGAAAACAGCAGTAAATTGGAATTAGGATAAATTAACATGTTCCGGTATTTATATCTTCCTGTCGTTTCGTGCAGAATGGCTATATTTGAACCCTCGAAAAAAGGGGCAATGGAGTTTAAACTTACAACAACAGCAAGCGGTTCAAGGGCGCGTGCAGGAACATTAACCACCGGGCACGGGGTTATTGAAACGCCAATTTTTATGCCGGTCGGCACAGCCGGCTCGGTAAAAGGCATCCACACACGCGA
>CAYUBV010000484.1:0-2000 GCA_964443035.1 uncultured Tangfeifania sp. | reverse complement strand
TGGCAGGTTAACTTGCCAATAGCTTCTTTTACTTCCGATTCGTTTTAAAACATCCTTCGATTTTAAGGATTCAATATGCTCTAATTAAAAATTTCTTGTAAAAGCTCTTTTAATTCAACTTTGACTTTATCGTACTGTGGAAAATTATCTTCAAGAATCTGATGTGCCAGGCTATTATTCCAGGCAGCCAACAATTGTTTGTCGTTTTCTTCATTAATCATTTGATTAATACCGGTAAATTCTAAATTTTTAAATTTCATCTTTTGATGGAAAGCCTGTACAATTTCATTCCAATCAAGGTCAGGCATATTTCGAACCAAATACCAAATATCGTAATAATCCCGCGGTGCGGTGTAAGAGCGTTGGATTAATGAACGTAATTTTTCTGCCAGAATTTCCTGAATTGAATAACAAGGGATGCCTGCCTCTGTTAGCCTTGAAAGTTTATCACTGTATTGGTGATACAAAGGTCTCTGTTCTGTTGGGAAAATTACTTTTTCGTATAAAATAATTTCAATTTTGATTGATGTCAGCCATCGTTGAACAGGTGGCGGTGCCTGGTTACGTGGATGATCTGCACCCCAAAATTTTATTACCGCAGCAAATCCTGTTAGTTTGTTATTGAATTTGAGTTGCTCCAGTTTTTGTACATGTAGCGGAATTTCGGTTCTTTCATTCACCAAAGAGACAATTTTTCCCAACAATTTTTTGTCCAATACAAAATCAGGATTGATTGAGGTAAAATCCAGATCTTCTGAAAAACGGTAATTTTCAAAATAACATTTTCTCAAACAGGTACCACCTTTAAAAACCAGATTCTGTCTGCATTCCGGGATAGAAAAAATGGCATCGATAAAATGTCCCAGTATCCAATCTTTGTCGATTGTTGTTTTGGCCACCTTTTTCTGTTCCGCAATTTTTTCAATTTCTCTTTTTAAAATCATAAGAGTTCATTAGTATTGCTTATTGGCAATGTCGAGCAATTCATCTCTGGATATATTCAATCTCAATTTCCATTCAGTATTAAATGGGCCGGAATCCGGCCCCTGGGGATCAAGCGGATTATAAGCATCCTTAACCTGTTCTTTTGCAAACCGGATGAACGATTTTACTCCTTTCATTTCAAACAATTCAGCCAGGAATCCTATTCTTTTGGTTGCAGCTATATTATTTATGGCTTTGCAATAATCAATCATTTTTTCGCCGGAAATCGGGGTAACAGCAAATGCGCGGATCAACCCGGCATATCCTCCTGAATATTGGGGCAAATCAAAACAATCGACCAGGGTTTTTTCCACATCAGTCATGTAATAACTATGATTGCCATATCCTTCTTTAATTGTACCGCATCGCTTTGATTCCGATATTTTAACAAATTTATAGTTGACTCCAAAGATTGATTTATCGTTCTTTTTATGTGTTGTTTGAATAAAAACAGTATTTGGGAACTGTTCTGTGAGCCCATG
The DNA here is from genome assembly GCA_964443035.1 of uncultured Tangfeifania sp. Taxonomy (GTDB): domain Bacteria; phylum Bacteroidota; class Bacteroidia; order Bacteroidales; family Prolixibacteraceae; genus Tangfeifania. The sequence goes on along the minus strand of CAYUBV010000484.1, from coordinate 534 downwards.
TAAATTTAATGCGGACCAATAAGCGACAACGCCCTTTTTAACCGCAAAAGTCCCGATAACATTTTCATCCCGGAAATTAGCTTTACAAAACTTTCCTCTTTCAATTCTGGAAAGAAGTCCTTTGTGAACAAGGTTTTCCAATATTTCATTGATATTGTCAAATTTTTGATTCAGCTTCGTTTCTATTTCTTCCAAAAGAAATATATCAATTTCGTACTCATCCAAAAGTTTCATAAACTCCAATTGGGTCGAGGTAAGATTTGATGATATGTAAACACTGTCACCCATGATATTTTAAAGAATTATAAGACCCAAATTAAGGGTCTTTTATATCCATGAAATATAATACGAAAAGTATTACAAAAATCTGTATTATCCAAACAAACCCTGACAATACTTTTCCAACAAAAACGAATCCGGCTTTGGTTTATCTGAAACTCAAAAAAACAAACTGTTCACTCAAAATCTATTTCCATATTTTCTCCGCTTGTGATTAGGATTGCTTTTTCTAATCTTTTGTTTTTTATTGTAATC
>CAYUBV010000483.1:0-2004 GCA_964443035.1 uncultured Tangfeifania sp. | reverse complement strand
CATGCATGAATTTTTACTAATTTTATGTCCGAATAAATTTAAATGTTATGACACTACTCGGTTTTATTGGGTCACAGGAAATTGTGCTGGTTTTAATTGCATCACTCGTTATGTTTGTTATTCCAATCATCGCCTTAATCGATATTTTGAGGAATGAATTTGAAGGCAACAATAAAATTATCTGGGTGATTGTTATTTTGCTGACATGGCTTTTGGGTGCCATTCTTTACTATTTTATCGGCAGGCAACAGAAAATTGAAAAATAGTTTTTGCGAAAGGTTCCGTTTGCAGATTAATATGAACCGTTTGCCGAAGAAGTCAGTCCGTTCACAGATTAATTTTCACTGTTCGCTCTCAATTTCCTAATTTGCTGAGGATTTTTTACGCAGATAACAATCAGAAAACTAAGAAAAAAAACAAAACAATGAAAGCAGTCATCCTCATCTCCTCCATTTTTTATATAATTGGTTTAAAAGTGAGTTCCAATATAAATTTGGTGGGGAAAAGCAACCCTGTCGACACCTTGATTTCCAACAAAATTATTCCGTATCAACCGGCAAAGTCTGTTCAGATTTTTCAATCTGACGAAAACATCAATGAAACAGATTCGATAAAAACGGAACAACCTGAAAAAGAAGAAGATAGTCAATCATAGCAAGACGATTTTTTCAAAACTGCTTTTAATTCTTGATAACCCCGATCAGTCAAGTACTGCAAAACCGGTTTTGTTTCCCGGTATTGCCGGTTTGGCAAGCTGGCTGAAGCATAACTTTCAACCAAAAAAACATTTTAGAATAGGGATTTCTTGAACTTTATTGTAATTTAACCAGTTATTAATTCTGAGAAAATAGTTAAGTTATGGAAAAGATAAATATGCATCGCCGAAATTTTATGAAAGCGCTGTCGCTCGGCACAGCGCATGTATTGTTTTCAAACCCGTTATCAGCCGGTAACGGCCGTGTTTACTCAGGTAATCCGCTGCAAAAGGTTAAGCTGGGCAATTCGGGCCTCGAAACCACTTTACTGGGAATTGGCACCGGAGTTCACGCCGGAAACCGCGAGTCGTACATGACCCGCCAGGAAAAACAGAAAAGCCTCGATTTGCTGCTGCATGCATGGGACAAAGGAATCCGTTTCTTTGACTGTGCCGACACTTACGGAACACACAGTTTTGTAAAAGAGGTGTTGCCGAAAGTAAACCGTGATGAATTGACGCTAACTTCAAAAATATGGGTGCGGGGCGGAGGAATTCCTGAACCCGATCGCCCGGATGCCGATGTGGTGGTTGATCGTTTCAGAAAAGAGCTGGGAACCGATTACCTCGATTTGGTGCAGATTCACTGCATGGTGGAAGAAAACTGGACCGAAACACAGAAACGGCAGATGGACATTCTGGAAAATCTGAAAGCCAAAGGAATTATCCGGGCCCACGGTGTTTCGGTGCATTCGCTGCAAGCAATGAAAGATGCACTTGCAAGCGACTGGGTAGATGTGATTCACGTGCGGATTAATCCGTACGGCATTGCTATGGATAAACCGGATCCGCAGGAAGTGGTTGATGTAATTCATCAGTTGCGCGATGCCGGAAAAGGTGTTATCGGGATGAAGTTGGTTGGAAACGGTCAGTTGCGCGATCAAAGCGAAAAAATCGACAAATCATTGAAGTTTGTACTTGGTTTGAAAAGTGTGGATATGATGATTATTGGTTTTGAAGAGAATGAGCAGGTAGATAATTACCTGGCACGTACCGAAAATGCGCTGAACCAGATAAACCGCAGTTAAATGAATCAGTAATGCAATATGGCCCGTTTGTAATGAACACCCAGGAAGAAATCCGTAAGGCTTTTGCCGATTACCGCGAAACCGAATTTGGTGGCTGGCCGTGGCCGCATCGGGAAATGATACATGGAAAAGAAAAAAAGCGGTTTGCCCGTTTGATTAGCGGCGAAGAGATTGTCAAATAAAGGAAAATTTAAAACGTGCTGTCATGGAAAATCAATTGAA
>CAYUBV010000482.1:0-2006 GCA_964443035.1 uncultured Tangfeifania sp. | reverse complement strand
AGGTTATCCCGAAACACAGGAAGTGATTAGGAATCTGCCCATCCGTAATCCGCTGTTGTGGGTAATCTCACCTTCTGAAATCAATTGGTAAATATTATGTGGTTTTATTTTCGTAATTGTTTCCTCGCAATTCTTTCTCGTGCTTCAATTAATGTTTGATGCAGTTTCGCTTCTAAAACTTTCTTGGGAGGTAGTTCTGTCCAATATTCTGCTACCATTATTCCATCCTTGTGCATTTCCAGAAGTTCAATTTGTTCATTACTTGCAACAGCGCAAAGAATTAACCCAATTGGAGGATCTTCTCCCTCATGTTTTTCATATTTATCCAGCCATTTCAGGTATAATTCCATTTGACCTTTATACTTTGCTTTAAACTTGTCAATTTTAAGTTCAATTGCTACCAGTCTTTTTAATTTTCGATGATAAAACAACAAATCCAGATTATAATCATCTCCGTCAATCATCATTCGTTTTTGTCTTTCGACGAATGTAAATCCATTACCTAATTCTAAAATGAATAATTCAAGTTCTTTAAGTATTGCAGGTTCCAAATCATTTTCAAGATATCCATCTTTTAATTCCAGGAAGTCAAGGAAATAGGGGTCTTTAAAAATACCTTTTTCAATTATCTTACTATCATAAATTTGAATGTCGGCATTTTCTGTTCGTTCAAATAGTTTTAGTCCGATTTGTTTTCTTAATTCTCTTACTCTTATTAAATTTTTGCATGCAAAATTTCCATAGAAATCTCGTGCATTTTGGTCTTTTAGTGGGATAAGTACCAGAAAATGAGACCATGATAAATGTCGTGACAGTGCAGCGACTTTTTCAATGTCAGGATATTTTTCAGCGAATTGAATCATTCGCCATAAATTCTTTTCTTCATAATTTTTCCCAAATTTTTCAACTAATTCTCGTGACACTGTCACGACATTCTTTTTACCGTATTCAGCTCTTTTATTTTGTAAATTATGAGTTAAAATTCGGTTTCCAACATGCCAGAAAAGCAATGTTAAAGAGCTATTTACATTTGAAATTACTTGAGTTTTTGTCTTTTCAATTTAAGAAACTAACTCATTTAACAGATTCTTATTTTTCGATTTTTCTATTGACATTTTAATAATCTTCAGTTTGTTTTTACGAAGATACAGTTTTAATCTTTTTCTAATTTATATCGTATTGAATCTGTCTTTTTTACATGGTGTATAAATTCCTTTTAGTTCTTTTCTTTAACTTTATCCAATAATTATCAAAATTCAAGACTATGTTTTGTTATTCAAATAAATGTGCATTTCTATTCATTTTAGTGTTTGCTTTTATTCAGACAGGTTTTTCTTTTCCTGAAAAAACAAAACAAAATCAGGAATCTGAAAACACCCGGTATTTAAATAAAACCTTTGAAAAAGTTGACATTCAGAAAGATATAAAATTTGCTGAATCGGTGAATGAAAAAGGAGAATTGGAAAATTTAAAGCTTGATATTTATTCTCCAGAAGGTGATGAAATGTTGAATTCTCCGGTAATTTTATGGATACATGGTGGCGGATTCAGGCCCGGAAATGATAAAAGCCAGCGTTACATAGTGGAATTGGCAAAGCGGTTTTCCATGAAAGGATATGTGGGGTTGTCCATCGATTACAGAATTCGGGAACAGCCCAGGGAAAATCCTGAAGAAACAATTTTCGATGCTGTTGAGGATGCGGGAAAAGCCCTCATTTGGCTTCGCGAAAACGCAGAAATGCTGAAAATAGATCCCTCAAAAATTATTGTTGCCGGAGGCTCTGCCGGTGGAATTCTGGGTGCCAGTTTGTGTTTGAATGATAACAAAAATATTCCTGGTGTGGACAAGTCAGGAATAATAGGATTTGTTAATCTTTGGGGCAGTCCTTCGCCTGAATGGGGCGAACCAGATGTAGATAAAAACGATCCGCCAACAATTATCGTACATGGCACGGAAGACAAGTTGGTAGCTTATTCCAATTCGGAAAAACTGAAGGCAGGATTGG
>CAYUBV010000481.1:0-2008 GCA_964443035.1 uncultured Tangfeifania sp. | reverse complement strand
AAAAGCGGGATTGCCAGAACCTGATATAGAAAAAAATTCAGGTGGAATTAGTGTTACTGTCTTTAAAGATATTTTTTCTGAAAAACAACTTAGGAACAAAGGATTAAGTGATAGGCAAATTAAAGCTGTTCTTTTTGTGAAAAGTAACGGTTCAATCACAAATAGTGATTATCGTAAATTGTTTGGGATTTCTGATAAAACAGCTTTTAGAGACTTTGAAAAACTCGTTGAACTGAAAATATTGAAAAAAGAAGGAGAAAAGAAAGGAACCTATTACACCCTTAATGTCTGAAAAATGTCCGATATATGAACTTAATGTCCGATATATGTCCGAAAAAAGTAGTAAAAACATTGAAAATATTATTGGCTCAATTGGCTCATAAATGTTTCACGATTGGTTCAACTTAACTTTTAATGGTTCAAAATTAGTTAAAGTTCGGTGTTAATTCACACCAAATTTTCACATATTAGGTTGCAATTTCCAACTGTCAGGGGAGCCACACAGGACAAGAGGTCATTTTCGACCTCTTTTTTTGTGCCAAAATATTTTAGAATCATTGATATAATTGACCTTGGTGGGTATTTCAGTTTTGTATTTTTAGGTTGCAACTTTTCACTTCTTATTCATTTATTATTTAGATTATTACATTTAATAACAAGTAAATGAATGACTTAAATGGGTTGCAAGTTCTGGAAGGGTATAATGAACTATTTTCTATCCAAAACTCGATAAAGAATGGTGGTAATTACCACCATTCTTTATTTGTTAATTGACAGCAAAATACTTTACAATGTTAGGGTGGCGCTAATTTTCAGAAGGTTAAAATAAAATATCTGCTAGTGTAATAATTACTTAGTTAATTAACTTTTTTGTTATCTTTGTCATATGGCAAGGATAGGAAAACCAATAGAACTTACTGTGGCTGAGAAAGAAGAGCTTCTTACCATGAGTCGCTCCCAAAAGCTTGAGAAGCGTTATGTTGAGCGAGCAGAGATAATCTTGTTGTCGGAACAGGGTCTATCGATGAATGATATTGTAGAAAAAACCGGGCTTAGCAAACCAGTTGTCAACAAATGGCGACAGCGATTTCGGCAGTATGGCATTGATGGGTTAAAAGATGCTCCGAGGAGCGGTAAGCCCAGAACCATCACGCCTGAACAGCAAGCAATGGTTATCGACAAAGCTTGTTCTAAGCCAGGAGGAGGATATACCAATTGGTCACAGCAGCGTATAGCCGACGAAGTCGGAATCAGTCAATCCAAAGTTTTTCAGATTCTTAAACGAGCTGATTTAAAGCCCCATAAAATTGAATACTGGTGTGGCAAGTCAAAAGATCCTGAATTTGAAGAGAAAATGATGAAAATTGTAGGGCTCTATATGTCTCCGCCGGAAAATGCATTGGTTATCTGCGTTGATGAAAAGACTCAGATTCAGGCATTAGACAGAACTCAGCCAGAACTCCCGTTAAAAGCAGGTAATCCCAAAAGACAAACAGCAACCTACAAGCGCAACGGTACTGTTTCGTTAATAGCTGCGCTTGCAGTTCATTCCGGAGAAATTACAGCCAAAACTATGGAGTCAAACAATGCAGAGAATTTTTTGAAGTTCTTAAAAACACTGGATAGAAAGTATCGTAATAAAAAACTACATATTATCGCTGATAATCTGTCAATCCATAAGCATAAAGATGTAAAAGAATGGCTGGCAGGTAAAAGAAAAATTCACCTGCATTTCACGCCAACATATTCATCATGGCTTAACCAGGTTGAGATATGGTTTAATATTCTCACAAAAGACGTTGTGAAAGGTGGTATATGGCAATCATCAGAGCAGCTGGCTTCTCAATTAATGGAATATATAAAGACATACAACGAAACACGTGCGAAACCATTTCGCTGGACTTACACCGGCGAAGCTTTAAGAATTAGTTAATGAATTATATAATTATCACACTAGTTTCCCATTTTTCCGATTCTTTTCAATTCGTTCATCGTATTTCTTTTGGTT
>CAYUBV010000480.1:0-2010 GCA_964443035.1 uncultured Tangfeifania sp. | reverse complement strand
CCGAATACTGCACCACCCATTTTGCCCAATACCACGAAAAGACCTTAGAAAACTGCAAAAACCATACATGGCCAGCTATACCAAACGCCTGTGCACAGATTTGACGCCAGGAGATTTTCTGCGTGAACTTGCGCAAAGCGAAGAAAAACAGATGATCGACACAGCCGGAAAAAAAGGATTGCGGCTTTTAATTAGATGCGATAATGTGTCTTATAAGTAAGATCTTTAAATCTTTATGACTTATATATAAGACAAAATGGATAAAATATGGCCAGAATCAAAAAACGCACATATTCCCGCTACACCCGCCATGCGGTTCATTTACTGGGGATGTTGATTCGCACCGGACGTATTGAGCGCAAAATAACTGCCCGGGAACTGGCGGAGCGCGCAGACATCTCCCGTGACCTGCTGTATCGGATCGAAAACGGAGACCCCCGGGTAACGCTGGGAGTAGCGTTTGAAGTGGCGGCAATTGTCGGGGTACCCCTGTTTGCAGCAGACTCCGCGGCGCTGGAAGCCCACAGCCGGCAGGCAGCGGAAAAGCTGACACTCCTGCCCAAGGCCGTACGCAAACGGCAGACGGATGTAAAAGATGACTTCTAACGCCACGCGAAAACAAGCACCCACTGAAGCTTATGTCTGGATATGGCTGCCGGGAAAGGTTTCCCCGGTGGTAGCCGGACGCCTGTCGGCTGCCGAAAGCGGCTATCCGTTCAACTACGGCAGGAGCTACCTGGAGCGCGACGATGCCATTCCCCTTTATCTTCCGGAGCTCCCGCTTCAGCCCGGACTCCTCCCGCTGCTTCCCGGCCTTTTCATTCCTGGTTGCCTGCGGGATGCTTCGCCGGATGCCTGGGGGCGTCGCGTGATCATCAATCGCTTATTGGGGGAAGGCAGCCCCCATACAGACACCACTGTGCTCGATGAATTGACCTACATGCTGACATCTGGTTCAGACCGGGTTGGCGCTGTTGATTTTCAGGCATCCCCGGACGAATACGTCCCCCGCCTGGCCGAACAGGCAAGCCTGGAACAATTGATTGAAGCAGCAGATCTCGTGGAGAAAGGCCGTGCCCTGCCGCCGGGGCTGACCCAGGCGATGCTGCATGGCACATCGCTTGGCGGCGCCCGCCCCAAGGCCTTGATTGAGGATCGCGACCGGAAATACGTGGCAAAGTTTGCCAGCAGCAGCGATCTTTACGCTGTAATAAAGGCGGAATTTGTAGCCATGCGCATAGGCTCCCGGATAGGGCTTGATGTGGCCCGGGTCAAACGGGTTACGGCAGGCGGCAAGGATGTATTGCTGGTTGAACGCTTTGACCGGCAAAAGGCCACCGGCGGCTGGCAGCGAAAGGGCGTGGTTTCGGCATTGACCTTGCTGGAACTGGACGAGATGATGGCCCGGTATGCCAGCTATGAACATCTGGCGGAAATCATCCGTCATCGGTTTGTGGCGCCTCAAAACACGCTGCGGGAGATGTTTGGCAGGCTTGTGTTTAACGTACTGTGCGGCAATACGGATGATCATGCACGCAACCATGCCGCGTTCTGGGATGGAAACCATCTTGCCCTTACGCCGGCCTACGACATTTGCCCCCAGGCCCGCACAGGCAACGAAGCCTCCCAGGCCATGCTGATTTCCGGCGGTAACCGTGCCAGCCGGCTTGACGTCTGCATCTTAGCCGCCCGGCAGTTTCTTTTATCTGAAACCGAGGCCCGCGCCCTTATCGACCAGCAGATTGAAGGTATTCACAAGCATTGGGAATCGGTCTGCGACGAAGCTGAATTATCGGCGGCGGACAGGAATTTGCTCTGGCGCCGTCAATTTTTAAATCCGTATGCATTAGGCGCTTAGATTCGTCTACCCTGGCCCGATCCCGTCATCAGCGTCATCACTTTTTCGGAAACTTCAATTCGATCTTTTCCTTCCCGTCTTCTTTGTCGATTTTTGCTTCGAGTTCGAGGCTGCTGTCACGAACGCCAACACTTAAAGGGATTTTGCCCTTG
>CAYUBV010000479.1:0-2016 GCA_964443035.1 uncultured Tangfeifania sp. | reverse complement strand
GTCCACGCGTCCTTACGGTCACGCTTCAACCATCAGACAATGCTCCCCTACCGCCTAGAAACTAGATACTGGAAACTAGAAACTGGAAAAACCTTTGGGTTTTGGTTTCTCGAAAAGTATCTGTTCTATACAAGCGACTGAATCGCTTGAAGTTTTATTAGATAAAAAACTTGAAACTAGATTCTGGGGCTGTACCGCTTTTGAATGCCTCGCAACATGCGGCCGATCTCCTGGTATCCAAGATCATACTGCTGCTGCTCGGGCTCCTTCATGTATCCAAGGTCTCGGGCGAATTCAAGCCAAACACGGCTTTCATCACATGACCCGATGGCCATTCGGATAAACCGACATACTTCTTTAGCGCTTTCCTGCTTTCCCATCCCCTCTGCAATGTTGGCCGGTATCGATTTACTCGACCGCCGAAGCTGCTGAGCCAATCCATATTGCTCAATCTTCGGAAATTTCAAGGTTATTTTGTGCAATTCAAGCGCCAATCGGTATGCTTTCCGGTACACCTCCAACTTGTGATAAGGCACTTATCTGTCCTTTCTAGTTTCTAGTCTCTAGTATCTAGTTTCTAGACCCGTGGCTTCGGTAGTGTGCTTTAGCCCCGTTACATTTTCGGCGCAGGCTCACTTGACCAGTGAGCTGTTACGCTTTCTTTAAAGGATGGCTGCTTCTAAGCCAACCTCCTGGTTGTCTGTGCATTCCCACATCCTTTCCCACTTAGCACACATTTGGGGACCTTAGCCGACGATCTGGGCTGTTTCCCTCTCGACCACGAAACTTAGCTCCCGTAGTCTGACTCCCGCAATAACTGACAACGGTATTCGGAGTTTGATTAGGGTTGGTAACCTGGTAGGGCCCCTAACCTATTCAGTGCTCTACCCCCGTTGCAGACCTTGCGAGGCTATACCTAAATATATTTCGGGGAGAACCAGCTATTTCCGGGTTTGTTTAGCCTTTCACCCCTATCCACAGCTCATCCGAGCAGTTTTCAACCTACAACGGTTCGGGCCTCCACGTGATTTTACTCACGCTTCACCCTGGCCATGGATAGCTCACCCGGTTTCGGGTCTACTCCGTACAACTATTGCGCCCTTTTAAGACTCGCTTTCGCTTCGGCTACACCTTACGGCTTAACCTCGCTGCACAGAGTAACTCGCTGACTCATTATGCAAAAGGCACGCGGTCACACTGGAGCCGAAACCCCATAGTGCTCCCACTGCTTGTAAGCAAACGGTTTCAGGTACTATTTCACTCCCCTCACCGGGGTGCTTTTCACCTTTCCCTCACGGTACTGGTTCACTATCGGTTGCCAGGTCGTATTTAGCCTTGGGAGATGGTCCTCCCGGATTCCCGCAGGGTTCCTCGTGTCCCGCGGTACTCAGGAATCCGCCTGCGCCGCTTTCGATTTCGGATACCGGACTTTCACCGTCTATGGTCAGGCGTTCCAGCCTGTTCTCCTATCTAATTACGGATCGCGTGATGGCGGTCCTACAACCCCAAACCCCCGAAGGGATCTGGTTTGGGCTAATTCCCGTTCGCTCGCCGCTACTAGGGAAATCACTGTTGTTTTCTTTTCCTAAGGGTACTTAGATGTTTCAGTTCCCCTCGTTCGCCTCATACACCTATGTATTCAGTGCATGATGACACGGGATTAGCCGTGCCGGGTTTCCCCATTCGGAAATCCCCGGATCAAAGGATGTTTAGCTCCTAACCGAGGCTTATCGCAGCTTGCCGCGTCCTTCATCGCCGCCTGGCACCAAGGCATCCACCGTTTGCCCTTAGTAGCTTAACCACAATATTTGGGCTGAACGCTTTGATGTATCTATATTACTTTTCTTGGTCGTCGTACGCTCTATTTGATTGTCAATGAACAAGCCGTAAACAAGAAAGAAACCATGCTATCGGATTGGTTTTGGCGTGAGCCGTATTTCTTGCAACAGGCATGATTCGTATGGTGGAGGTGAACGGGATCGAACCGATGACCTCCTGCGTGCAAGGCAGGCGCTC
>CAYUBV010000478.1:0-2018 GCA_964443035.1 uncultured Tangfeifania sp. | reverse complement strand
TGCTGGCCGGTCTGTTCCGTATAAAGGTTTTTAAGAATTATGTCCAGCCGGAATAATTGTTTTTGCAGAAAGGTAACAAGCGTTCCAGCGTAAACCTTTCACAATGCCGTTCGTTGTATTTAGCAAAAATCATCATATGAATGCTAAGATAAACAGGTACACAAAATTCGACAGGGACCTTACCGCGTGGATGGCAAAATTCGGGTTAAAATTCCTGCGCATCAGCATCGGCTTAATTTACGTTTGGTTCGGAGGCCTTAAATTCTTCGAAGGATTAAGTCCGGCAGAGGATTTATCCATCCGGACAATCGACACCCTCACTTTTGGTATTCTTTCTGACCAGGTAATCCTTTACGGTCTTGCAACCTGGGAAACGCTGATTGGGCTGGGCTTGTTGTTCAATATTTTTCTTCGCGAAACACTTATTCTGCTTTACCTGCAGATACTTGGTACTTTCACCCCGATATTTTTATTTCCTGCCGATATTTTTATCCGGATCCCTTTTGCGCCAACGCTCGAGGGACAATATATCATAAAAAATCTGGTTGTCATCAGTGCCGGTATTATACTTGGAGCTACCGCCAGGGGAATACAACTGAAAATTGAGGACAATAAAGGCAACGAAGAAAACTGATTTTTTCAAATCGTTCGTAATTGAATCATTTGCATTCGTGATACAATCAACCCGGGATTGTGTTTTCCTGTTCCAAAACGCCTGTAATCCTTTGTATGTGCAGGGTGTCCTGAAATCTTCCCATATTATTAACATTTAGATAATAATTGCTAAAATTCTGTATGTGAGAAAGTAATGATCTGTTTGTGTCAGGTTAAGCATTTTTACAGCGCTGTTTTGCATTTTTTAGCTTAAAGTTGGTTAAAGCATTTTTCTATTTAAAGAATTTTTTCTTTATTGCAGAAAATTTGAAACAACATTTAATTGCAATTGAGGATAAATAACGGAGAGGATTTTTGTGATGAAAGAATTTAAAAAAGCAGATTTACTGAAGAACAAATTAAAGAAGGTTTCATCACTACATCTCTTTAATGAAAAGGGCGCACATTGTTTTCATATGTTTGTGCAACACACAAAAATTTCTCCTGCAGGAATAATGAAAAAATTAGTTTAGACTTACGGATGAATTAATAACTGATTGAGAAACAAGTAAAATAAATAAAGAAAAATTTCTTTATTCGAATTTAGAAGGACAATGTTTAACAAAGATTTTAGAATATCTATAAAAACAGGATGATTTCATGAAGGTATCAGAAAAAATTGAGCAATTAAAGAAGAAACGAGAAGAAGCATTGGCGATGGGAGGTGAGGCCAGGGTGGAGAAACAACACCAGAAAGGAAAATTAACTGCCCGCGAACGCCTTGATTTACTTTTCGACAAAGGCACTTTCCGCGAAATTGACATGCTGGTGAAGCACCGTTCCGTAAATTTTGGCATGGAAAAAGTCAATATCAATGCCGATGGTGTGATTGTGGGACACGGAAAAGTACACGGACGCACGGTATTTGCTTTCTCTCAGGATTTTACTTCTATGGGAGGATCGCTGGGTGAGATGCACGCTGCAAAAATATGTAAGGTAATGGACCTTGCCGTAAAAGCTGGAGCTCCTGTTGTGGGATTAAACGATTCAGGAGGCGCGCGGGTTGAAGAAGGCGTCGACGCCTTAAAAGGTTACGGTGAAGTGTTCATGCGCAACTCCAGGGCATCGGGAGTTATTCCCCAGATTTCAGCCATTATGGGACCTTGTGCCGGCGGAGCGGTTTACTCGCCTGCAATGACCGACTTTGTTTTCATGGTAAAAAAACAAAGCCACATGTTTATTACCAGTCCGTATGTGATTAAAACGGTTACCGGCGAAGAAACCACTTTTGAAGCACTGGGCGGAGCCATGGCCCACAATGCAAAAAGCGGAAATGCCCATTTTGCCTGCGAAAGCGATGAGGAAACCATCGAAGGAATCATCGAACTTTTGGGTTATCTCCCCGCCAACAACCTGGAGCATGC
>CAYUBV010000477.1:0-2024 GCA_964443035.1 uncultured Tangfeifania sp. | reverse complement strand
TGTTTTTGCAGATCAAGGCTTTTCAAAACTCAGTTTACCTCCTTTTTGCAGGTTTTCATGGGTAATGAAAGTTTCCATCTCGTTGCCGTTCAGTTCCACTTTTGAAAACACGCCCGACTGATTTCCGGGGGTGGCTTCAATTTCAAATTTTTTGCCCGGGTAAAATGATTTGTCGAGGTTGAGCGTAATCTTTTCGAATGACGGCGATGCGAGCTGGTACTCGTTACTTCCCGGGCACACGGGGTAAAATCCCATGGTGCTGAAAACATACCAGGCTGAAATTTGTCCGGCATCGTCGTTTCCGGGCAGTCCGCCGGGCCCCGTACTGTATTCCGTTTTCAGAATATTTTTTACGGTTTCCTGTGTTTTCTGCCAGTCGCCGGAGTAGTTAAAAAGAAAAGGAATGTGATGGCTGGGTTCGTTTCCGTGCCAGTATTTTTTGTTATCGATAAACTGTGTCAGTTTGCTTCTGAACGCATTTTCGCCTCCCATCAGTTCCATCAGGCCTTCCACATCATGCGGTACATACCAGGTATAATGTTTGGGTGTTCCTTCGGTAATGTAAAACATTTCTTCGTCGGCATCAAATTCGTCGGTAAAAGTTCCGTCTGCAAACTTTCCGCAAACCCAGCCTTTTTCCGGGTCGTACACATTGGTATAATTCAGTGCACGTGCAGACAGGTCGTTGTAATCGCTGGTTTTGCCCAGTTTATTTGCAACTTGTGCCACCGCCCAATCGTTGTAGGCATATTCCAGAGTGCGTGAAACCTGTTCCTGTTTGTGAAATGCATGAGGTACTGTTTCCTCGAGCGGAATGTAACCCATATCGAGGTAGGGTAACAGCGCCCTTCGCCCTTTTCCGTCGATGTACTCATCCATATTTTCCGGAACTTCATACGCGTTTTTACGCATGTATTTATAAGCTTTTTCGTAGTCAAAATCGAACCCTTTCATCATGGCATCGGCAATTATGGATGAGCTGTGGTCGCCAATCATGGCCGAAGTATAGCTTTTCCACATCGGGAAGATGGGCAGCCAGCCGCCCTGTTCTGCTTTAGCCACCAGCGATTTCACCATGTCCTGGTATTGCTGCGGTGCAACAATGCTGAGCAGCGGCATTTGTGCCCGGTAAATGTCCCAGTTCGAAAAGTCGCCGTAATATTCAAAGCTTTCTGCTGTATGAATTGTGGTGTCGCCGTTAAAGCCGGGGTACTCGCCGTTTACATCGCTGTAAAGCCGAGGGTGAATGAGGCTGTGGTACATGGCTGTGTAAAATTTGGTGAAGTCGTCTTCAGTTCCGCCATCTACATCGATTTTGCCCAGCGTTTCATTCCAGGTAGATTCAAGTTCCGTTCTGGTCTGCTCAAAATTCCAGTGGGGGATTTCGGTTTCCAGGTTTTCGCGGGCATTTTCGATGCTTGTAAACGAGGTACCTACTTTCATTTTCAGGCTCTCTCCCTCATTCATTTTAAAAGTGATGTAAGCGCCCATATTTTCTTTTTCCGACTGCTCCGTGGTATTGTGGAAAAATTCGTATTCGGAATAGGTTCCGTTCAATTCAATTTCCTTGTCGAACTGCGCCACAAAATAACCGCAGAATCCTGCCGGCTGTCCGTGGCCGTTGTAAATTCTTCTGACCGGGTTGCACCCGTAGACTTCCCCGTTTTCCGGGTCGATTCTGATGAATCCTTCTCCGTGCCCGTTGTTCACATCGATGATGATGGTCGGGTTTTCAGGATCGAGCCACGAAAACCTGAAAAAACCGGAGCGTTTTGTGGCAGTAATTTCGGTAATGATATTGTTTTCCGGAAGAATGCTTTTCAAGTAGGCCGGCGATGATTCGTCGCTGTCGAATGCATAAGTGGTTTTTCGTTGTGAAGGCAGAAAATTAAAATTTTCTTTCCGTGAAGTTGGGAAGAACGTAAAACTGCCGTAATCCTGCACACACGATCCGCTGGTCCAGTGGGTGGCCCTGAATCCCTGGATAGTTGGTGTTCCCCAGTAGAACGGAGCAAGACATTTTT
>CAYUBV010000476.1:0-2027 GCA_964443035.1 uncultured Tangfeifania sp. | reverse complement strand
CCGTATTCAGTGTTGAGGGGAAAAATGTCCCATGCACTGTGATTGAAGCCGGTCCTTGTGTAGTTACACAAGTTAAGACCAAAGAAAAAGAAGGCTACGATGCGCTCCAGCTCGCTTTCGGGGAAAAGAAAGAAAGGAAAACCACGAAAGCTGAGTTTGGCCACTTTAAAAAGGCCGGTGTTACACCGAAGCGTAAAGTAGTAGAGTTCAGAAACACTTACAAGGGAGAATTTAATTTGGGAGACCCGGTAACCGTTGACATTTTTCACGAGCTGGATTATGTCGATGTTATTGGAGCTTCAAAAGGAAAAGGATTCCAGGGAGTAGTAAAGCGCTACAATTTCCGTGGTGTAAACGATGCTACCCACGGGCAGCACAACCGTTTAAGAGCACCGGGTTCAATTGGTGCATCATCGTGGCCAAGCCGCGTGTTTAAAGGCATGCGCATGGGCGGAAGATACGGAAACGACACCGTGACCATCGAAAACCTGATGGTGTTGAAAGTGATTCCTGAAAAGAATTTATTAGTGGTGAGAGGTTCAGTGCCTGGCGCCAAAGGTTCATACTTAATTATTAGGAAACAATGGAACTAAGTGTACTGAATAAAGAAGGAAAAGATACGGGAAGAAAGGTTACGTTAAACGACCAGATTTTTGGAATCGAACCCAGCGACCATGCCATTTATCTCGATGTGAAACAATATTTGGCAAACAAACGCCAGGGAACACACAAAACCAAAGAACGTGCGGAAGTAACCGGAAGTACCCGTAAGATAAAGAGACAAAAAGGAACCGGCACTGCACGTGCCGGCGATATCAAGTCACCTATTTTCCGTGGCGGCGGTACCGTTTTCGGACCGCGTCCGAAAAGCTACCGGTTTAAACTTAACAAAAAAGTTAAACAGCTTGCCCGGAAATCAGCGCTCTCATACAAAGCCCGTGAAAACGGTATTTTAGTAGTTGAAGATTTTAATCTGGAAGCTCCAAAAACGAAAGAAATCGTGAACTTGAAAAGCAATCTGCAAATTGCTGATAAAAAGTCACTTTTCGTTTTACCAGCCGAAAATAATAACATATATTTGTCGTCCAGAAATTTGCGCGATGTTTCGGTTGTATTAGCTTCTGAACTAAATACTTATCATATTTTAAACGCAAAGTCTGTTGTTCTTCTCGAAGGTTCGGTGAAGAAAATAGAAGAGGCTTTTAAACTAAAAGGCGATTAATAAAATGGAAATTTTAATAAAACCATTGGTTACCGAGAAAATGAATGAGCTGTCAGAACGGTTTACCCGTTACGGCTTTATTGTTGATCGCAATGCAACCAAACCGCAAATTAAAAAAGCGGTTGAGAACATGTATAATGTAAAAGTAGATTCTGTCAATACAGTTGTTTACGGTGGTAAAGTGAAGTCAAGATACACCAAGTCAGGTGTTATCACCGGTAAAACAAATGCGTTCAAAAAAGCACTTGTTACATTGGCAGAAGGAGACAGTATAGATTTTTACAGTAATATTTAATTAATAAAATGGCAGTAAGAAAATTAAAACCAGTAACTCCGGGTCAGAGGCACAAAATAATCGGTGCTTTTGATACCATTACTGCATCTACACCTGAAAAATCATTGTTGGAGCCCCTGCGGAAATCTGGAGGAAGAAACAACCAGGGCCGCATGACAATGAGGTATAGAGGTGGGGGACACAAACGCAAGTACCGTATTATTGACTTTAAACGCAATAAAGACGGTGTTGCAGCTGTTGTCGATTCCATTCAGTACGATCCGAACCGTTCAGCCCGGATCGCCCTCTTAAATTACGAAGACGGCGAGAAAAGGTACATCGTTGCGCCAAACGGGTTGCAAGTTGGGCAAACGATTAAAAACGGTTCAGGCGTCGAACCTGAAATTGGAAATTCCCTTCCCTTGTCTGAGATACCTCTTGGAACTTTGGTTCACAACATTGAACTCCAACCCGGACAGGGTGGTGTGATGGCACGTAGTGCAGGCGCATTTGCGCAATTGACCTCTCGTG
>CAYUBV010000475.1:0-2037 GCA_964443035.1 uncultured Tangfeifania sp. | reverse complement strand
GAAGATATTATGGAAATTATGCAGTTTGGCGTAATGACCACACCTGCCCTGGTTGTTGACGGGAAAGTGGTGGTAAAGGGCCGTGTGCCTGCTGTTGCCGAAATAAAAAGTTTTATAACCAAATAAAAAATCATCAATCATGAAAAAAGTAATTGCATTAGTTAGTTTAGTTTTTGCCTTCGGTATTTTCACATCGAATGCACAGTGTTGCAACAAATCGGCACAGGCCGTCAAGTCGGCAGAAGCGCTTGCATTAGCCGAAGAAGAAAATGAAT
Organism: uncultured Tangfeifania sp.; assembly: GCA_964443035.1. GTDB lineage: Bacteria > Bacteroidota > Bacteroidia > Bacteroidales > Prolixibacteraceae > Tangfeifania. Next base: position 1,762 of record CAYUBV010000475.1, on the reverse strand, counting down.
CGGCAGTGAAAGCCTATTATTTCCATACTTCGCGCCGGTGTGTAACCTGCAAAACCGTTCAGAAAGTTGCTGCTGAATCGTTGAAGGAATTGTATGGAGACAAAATCCAGTTGAAACCGGTGAACCTCGAAAACAAAGAAAACAGTGAACTGGCAAAAAGTCTTGAGGTGAGTGGTCAGGCTTTACTGATTGCCAGCGACAGTAAAAAAGTAGACATCACAACCCATGGATTCATGTATGCTGCAAGAGATCCCGAAAAACTGAAAGCTAAAATTAAAGAGACCGTGGAATCGCTGAAGTAAAAATTTGTAATGGAAGTACTTCACAATTTTCTTGAAAATACGCAAATGCCTCTTTTTTCGGCGTTTATACTGGGGCTTATGACAGCTATAAGCCCTTGTCCTTTGGCTACCAATATTACAGCAATCGGTTACATCAGCAAAGACATTCAAAGCCAGAAAAGGGTTTTTTACAACGGATTGATTTACACGCTGGGCCGGGGCATCTCTTATACAGCCATCGGGCTGATTTTCTTTTTCGGCGCCAGCCAGTTTCAGTTTTCAGGATTTCTGCAGATATGGGGCGAGAAAATCATCGGTCCGCTGCTTATTGTAATCGGGCTTTTTATGCTGGGTGTAATCAAACTAAAAATCCCGGGAATTGGTTCATTAACCGAAAAGATGGAGAATAATGCAAAAGGAGGCTTTTGGGGAGTACTTCTTCTCGGAATTGTTTTTGCACTGGCCTTTTGTCCCTATAGCGGCGTACTCTATTTCGGGATGCTGATTCCCATGACGGTCAGCACCGCAGGCGGTCTTTATCTGCCGGTTGTATTTGCGCTGGCCACCGGAATTCCGGTCATTATTTTTGCCTGGCTCATTGCATTCAGTGTGGGTTCAATCGGACAGACGTATAATAAAATGAAAACTTTCGAAAAGTGGTTCAGGCGGGTAATTGCGGTACTGTTTATCGGGGTTGGAATTTATTACGTGGTTGCCATATTTTTTTAATTGAAAATGATTACATCAGAAAAATACAACGAAACATTTGTTGAGTTGGCTGCTGCCTTGCAGGCGCTGGCTCACCCTGCGCGGCTGCAAATTATGGAACACCTGGCAAAATACCATGAATGTCCGGCAGGGGCCATCAGCAGCGAATTACCTTTAAGTAAATCTACTGTGTCGCAACACATGGCCAAACTGCGTGAAACAGGAATTATCTCCTGCAGCCCAAACGGCGTTTGCCAGAATTACCGGTTGAATCTTGAAAAATTGAATGAAATTATTCACCAAATGGAATCTTTTGGCGATTATGTAGATATCCTTTCAAAAACGAAAACAAACTGCAAAAAATCCGTAAATACAATACAGTTCAATGAGGTTGCAAAGATTACGGTGGCAGAATAAATTACTGACGGTTTGGAAAATGAAATAAAAATATTTTGTCCGAAAAAGAAGTGCGGGAAATGCATTCGCCTGGTTGCCCGCGTGGAAGAAGCCATAAAAATTTCAGGGGTGTCATGGAAAATTACAAATGTTGATTCGCTGGACGAAATGATGAAGTACCCTACCTGGATTCTTCCCACGCTGGTGATTAACGGAAGAGTGGCAGCCCGCGGGTATGTTCCGTCTGTAAAAATGATTGCAAAAGAGTTAGAAACAAATAATTCATCACGCAAAGACGCGGAGACACAAATTGTTTAAAAAGAAACAAATAAAAGGTGTAAAAGAATGAATAAAGCTTTTCTCATCAATTGTCTCTT
>CAYUBV010000474.1:0-2040 GCA_964443035.1 uncultured Tangfeifania sp. | reverse complement strand
AAATTCGTTTTCAGAAAAACCGGCCTCGGAAATGGCGCGTTTGTAAAAATCAAGCGCTTCTTTCCGTTTTCCCATACTCCACTGCACATGCCCCATGTTCATGAAATCGTGTTTGCTGGGTTCGTTCTCAATCGACTTTGAAAAATACTTTTCTGCCTGCTCTTTTTTCCCCGACAAAAAGCTGCACCATGCAATTGGTCGCCACACTTTTTTGTTGCCGGGAGCGAGGTATTCCACTTTAAAGTAACACTTCAGTGCTTCTTCAAACTGCTCGAGTTCCAGGTAGGAATGCCCGATATTCAACTGGTTGTTTAAACTTTCCGGATCCAGTTTTTCGGCTTCCTTATAATATTCCAGCGCTTTGGCCGGTTTTTTCAGGTTGCGGTAACAGAGTGCAATCTTTTTGAGGTTCCACAACCGGTTCAAATCATACAATTCAGCTTTCAGGTAACCATTGAGTGCTCGCTGGTAATCGCCCTGTTTTTGGTGACAGTATGCCAATTTCTGGTAAATTTCCCCGTCTTTTTTATCTTTCAGCAGATAACTGTAAATTTCAGCCGCTTCTTCAAAATGATTTTTAGCAAAATAATACTCGGCAATACTGCGCAACACTTTTACATCTTCTTTCAGGATATCGCCCAATGTGAGTTTATTGTGAAAATCGAACCGCCAGTTGAAAATGTCTTCAAAATCAATTTTACGCGGATGAAGTTTGTAAAACCGGTACAAATCCTGAATGTATTGATTCGAGATAAACTCTGCACGTTTCCCGGGCGAAACCATTTCCTCATCCTCTTCAAGCTCTTTCATCTGATCCATTTCAGCTTTCATTCCCTGGGCCAGAAAATCACGGTTTTCGGCCGGCAGATTTTGGATGCTTAAACAAAATGAATACTTATCGGAATTGCATAAAATCGGGGCCGAACTGATGTTTTCCACAAACTGCCGGTTGGTTTTATCATCGGTTTCAACCACTCTCGAAATAGCCGGATTATCGGTATAAAACGGAATAAACCAGTTGCCGATTTCATTAAAAAACGGGAACGATTTCAGCATGGAAAACGACCCCATAAATACATCGGCGCCTTCCATTTGCAGCTCCGAAAATTCTTCCATTTTATCCATTAACCCGGGTGAATCTTTGAAAATTTCTTCCCACTCCGGGTTTTTATCTTCACCCAAACCTTCGTCCATCAAACTATCGAGGTTGATTTTATCTTTGAGGTTCGGGCTTATTTTAATCATTTCAGGAATGATTTCATCCCTGATTTTTTGCTGAATTTTTTCCGTCTCCTTGCTTCGGATAAACTGCACAATCACCCGCTCGAGGTTCCGTTTAAATTCCGGATTTTCATTCAGAATTTTTAACCGGCCTGTAATTTCCGGAAAATAGCGTAACCGCAAATCGTATTTGTAAAAGTTGATAAGAAGCCCTGTCAGCGCGCGCTGATTTATTTCAGGATCTTCCACTCCGTAAGCATCGAAAAGCACATCAAATTTTTGCGCATCAAAAAACCGTTGCAGGCCAAGCATCAGTGCGGTAACAATAAACGAACGGTATTCAACAGGGAGAATCGGATTTTTCAAATATTCGGTGAGAGCTTCCTTTTCGCCATTTTCCAGTTCATTGCGAAACCAAACGTGGTAAAAAAGCCTGTATATTTTTTGCTGATGTTGTTCAAGTGTTTCAGGCTGACCCTCTTTTGCAGGTTCATTTTTGACCAGTGATTTCAACTCATCGTCTACGTAAAAATCTTCGAGCCCCAAAATATAGTTTTCCAGATCACCAATAAACTGTTTGGTAAAACTTCGTTTCTTTTCGTATTCAACCGATGGTGAATACTTTAACCGCAGCGCCTCATTCACTTTATCGGTTAATTCGAATACCGAGACAATCAGTTTTCGGTATATCTTTTGGCGTTCCGGATCTTTGATGCCTTCAACCGTGTATTTGAGCATGTACCGGTACGTTTCTTCAAGATTCCGGTACTCGTCGTAGTATGTTCCAAGATTATTTTCAGAAATAAGTTTTTCCAACTG
>CAYUBV010000473.1:0-2041 GCA_964443035.1 uncultured Tangfeifania sp. | reverse complement strand
CGAACCCGGTCGGCAAGCAAAATTCCCATAAGATGAGGGCCATTTAATCCATACCAATCGGCATAAACATATATTTTTTTTGATGCCATAATTTTACTTTTTAACTCGTTGTTTTGGCGAAGTTAAATTTGCGTCCTGGAGTTTCCGGCCAAGAATGTCGTCACTTGCAATTTTTAAAAAATCATCAGCAAGACCCAGTACAAATAAAACCTGCAAATAATTTCCCATTGCAACTCCGGGCGAACCTTTTTCTATTGAAACAAGCGTTCTTCTGCTAATTCCTGCCCGTTCAGCGACCTGCTCTGCTGTTAACTTTCTTCGCAAACGAGCCATTTTAATGTTTTCGCCTAAGGTTGTCATTATTTTCAACTGTTTAGGCAAAAGAACTGTCTTCCTTTTCTTCATAAAAAGTAATATTTTGCACAAATATAATCAAAATGAGCAAAATAATGCATTTTATATGAATAGCATTGCTTCATTCTCTTCTTGCAGATTTCCATCTTTCTGAAGAAGTTTGTTTTTGTTTGTTTTCAATGGCATTAAAGATTCGTGTTTTATTTTATCAAAGTTAATCGGATGGACATTAAAAAAGTTCATTGGGAATTGCTTTCAGTTGATCCGCCGGGGCTTCCCAATATCGCTGCGCTCATCGGGATACCCGCCTGAACGGAACGGGCAGGAACTTCTCGCCCTGCCGGTGAAGTGCTGTAAACAAAAAAAGAGCACAAAATAAATTGTACTCCTTTAATTATTGCTGGTTGACCCGCCAGGGCTCGAACCTGGACTCTTCTGAACCAAAATCAGATGTGTTGCCAATTACACCACGGGTCAGTACCTTATTGCCTTTTTTCTAAAGACGGTGCAAAAATATAAATTTTTTCCTTTCTGAAACACTTTACCACTTTTTTTTCAAACCAGTGGTTTTCCATAAAATATTATATTTGTCGGCATACTAAAAACAATGCCATGTTCCGCTTCAAAAAAATAAATATAATTCTGGGATGGATCGTTTTTGCAATTGCCGCAACTACCTACATTCTAACACTCGAGCCAACTGCCAGTTGGTGGGATTGCAGCGAATTTATTATCAGTGCATCCCGGCTGGAAGTGGGGCATCCGCCGGGTGCTCCCTTTCACATGATCCTGGGAAGGTTTTTCGCCCTTTTTGCAGCCGACTCGTCGCAGGTAGCTTATATGGTAAATTTACTTTCGGCCCTTGCCAGCGCCGGCACGGTGATGCTGCTTTACTGGAGCATCGTTCATCTGGCCAAAAAATTATTCCCGAAAAACGAGTTGTCGGCCGGAGAAAAAACAGCGGTATTGGGCAGTGGCCTGGTTGGAGCGCTTGCTTTTACATTTACCGATTCGTTTTGGTTTTCGGCGGTCGAAGGCGAAGTTTATGCACTTTCATCGTTTTTTACAGCGGCTGTTTTCTGGGCAATTTTGAAATGGGAAAATGTGGCCGGTGAAAAATATGCCAACCGCTGGCTGATTTTAATTGCGTATCTCGTTGGATTGTCGACCGGGGTTCACCTGCTGAATTTGCTGGCGATTCCTGCAATCGGGCTGGTATATTATTTCAGGAAGTATGAGTTTTCGTGGAAAGGAGTACTGGCTGTTTTTGGTGTTTCCATCGGAATTCTGGGGGCGATTCAATACATAATCATTCCCGGCATCCCAAAAGTCGCATTTCTGTTCGATAAGCTTTTTGTAAATACATTCGGATTGCCCTTTAATTCAGGCGTAATTTTTATGGCAGCGCTGATAATTGTTGCTGCTGTCTGGGCGGTAAGGTACACCCGAAAACAAAATATGATTTTGTGGAATACGGTGGTTACGGCAGTTATTGTCATTCTTATCGGGTATTCTACATTTGGAGTGATTATGATTCGCGCTTCGGCCAATCCGCCCATGAACCAGAACCATCCGGATAATGCATTTGCACTGCAACGCTATTTAAACCGTGAGCAGTATGGCGATCGGCCACTTTTTTACGGGCAATATTACAATGCACCGGCGGTTGCTTCTGTTGGCCGGCAAA
>CAYUBV010000472.1:0-2042 GCA_964443035.1 uncultured Tangfeifania sp. | reverse complement strand
GGACAGATCTTCCTGTTGCAGAATCGATCCGATGACGGTCTGAATATCCATCTCGATGATTTTGGGGACGTAACGGGACAGCTTGATGTCAAACCCTGTGTCGGTAATGGCCCAGGTCATGTCCTGGCCGCTGTTTTTGCATAAATGGGTATCGAACCGGATTAATTCGAAGGCCGGCCGGACAGGCGCTTTGGCGCTGACGATCACCCCGGCGGCGCCGTCGGCAAAAATCGCCGTGGCCACGATGGCGTCCAGGTCGCTCCTGCCCGGCTGAAAATGCAGGGAGCACAGTTCGGTACACACGATCAGGACCACGGCGTCAGGATCCGCCTTGCAGAAATCCATGGCCATCCTCATGGCGGGCATGGCCGCGTAGCACCCCATGAAGCCCAGGTGATACCGCCGGACATGGGGCGGGAGGCCCAGTTCGGTCATGATTGTAAAGTCGGGCCCCGGCGCGAAAAATCCGGTGCATGACACGGTGATCACATGGGTGATATCGGATTCGCTGAAGGTTTTGGAACCGGCGATGGCCTTGCGGGCGGTTTCAACGAAAAGGGGCGAGGCCTCGCGGATATACATGTTGTTGCGTTCACCCGAACCGGGGCTTGCCCGCCATTGACTGTCCTCTGTAAAATAAAAGGATTCCTGCTTTTCCACCAAACCGGGCAAGGCAAAATAACGGTTGTCAATTCCGGTATGGCTGTACAGTCGCTCGATCACCGGTTTCAAGTCGTCATGGCCGTTGAGTGTGGACAGGATTCTGTCCTTGACAAGTCCCTGAGCATAACGATGGCCGGGGACTTTTGTTTCAATGGCATGGATATATACGTGTGTCATGTTTAACCCTCCTGTTCAAAGCGTAATCGCTCATTCGCATGCCGGGAATTGACCTGGATGGACCCCCCAGAAGTCACCATCCACAAGTGCGGACGTTATGTCATGGTATACCGGGAGAATGGATTTCAGGAAATCGGGGTCGATGGTGACGGCTTTTTCGGCAATACGGGCACAATAGCCGCATGATCTGCAGTCCAGATCGGGGCATTCCTTGTCTTTAAAGAAATCGATGAAATTATCGGGAATCCGGTCCGTATGGATCCGGACCGGCTGCTTTGGGGTGGTGAAAAGCATGCCCTGGGCTTTGAGGAATTTTTTCGCCAAACCGAGCCGCCGGGGATGGATATTCCAGATCCCGAAGGTTTTCAGGGCATGAAGCCAGCTGAATCCCGGCGGGTGTTTGTCAAACCCCCAGGAAAACAGGATGTCCGCCAGGTTTCCTTCATAGCGTCTTTCCGCGTAAGCCCGGGCGCGGCGAAGCAGGGCGTCCGAAGGAATATTCCGTTCGGTGAGCTTGAAGGTGTGGTAGCCGATGGCCTCGTAATGGTGAAGGTCCTCGGGGCGTATCCAGCCTGCCGAGATCAGTATCGTGGGATCGGTGAACCGTCTCATGTTGCATTGAATCATGGAGTAGTCGATGAAAAACCGCCGTTTTGATCCTGACGAGTGGGCAAAGGCGTTCTGATGGTACACCTGGAACGGGCAATTGGGCTGGCAGAAGGTGTTGGCGATCAGGACCAGCTCGCAGGACACGGCTTCCCTGATCCGGGCGAGCTTTTCAAAACTTCTGTTGATGGAAAAGGATTCCAGGTTGATGCCATCGGCCCCCAGGGACTCCCAGTACTGGGCCCGCTTGACCGTATCCACCTGGGCGTAGATCCCCACTTTTACTTTGAAGTGGGGGTACCTTTTTTTAATGATCTGAAGCAGATAAGGAAATGACACGGTAATGGTGTCCACTTTGATATCGCTCAGCCAGTCAAGCAGTGCATTGAGCTTTTTCTGGAATCCCTTGGTCCATTCCCGGTTACCAATACATGAGGTGTTCATCAGGTAATTGAATTCCATGTTATGGGCATGGACCGCATCCACATAGGCTGTAAGCCGTCGTTTGCTCAAAGGGGTGCTCATGTATGAGGGGCGGCCGCCACCCACAATATCATAGGGCAGTTTGCCGTATATTTCTGAAACACTGTAGGGTG
>CAYUBV010000471.1:0-2045 GCA_964443035.1 uncultured Tangfeifania sp. | reverse complement strand
TGACCCAGGCAGTGCTTGGTACGTACCAAAAAGTAAGCTTTTTCTATACCTTCAGAGGAGGCAACTGGCTTTCCGGAATCTGGACGCTTCCCGGCGATAACCTCACAACCCAGGGAGATCAAGGATATGAGCGTTTTGTTAGCATTAACGGAAACGATGGCAGACTTAATAATTTTTACCAGTATGCCTATCAATTGATTGCCCGCGCCAATGTAGTGCTTCAGAAAATTGAACAAAACGGTGACTTTGCCTATGAACGGCAGCCGGAGTTAAAAGATATGCATAAAGGCGAAGTCTTGTTTCTGCGTGCCTGGATGTATTACAAACTCTGGAACACTTACGGGTCGGCAGCTCCGTTAATTACTGAACGAATCATAGAATTGGATAATGCCTATCCTCCAAGTTCACAGGGTACTGAACTTTTAGACCAGGCGATTGCCGATTTGGCAGAAGCTGCAACGTTGCTTCCCGATTCATGGAATGATTCAAACAAAGGGCGTGTAACTAAAAATTCGGCGCATGCATTGCGTGGGAAAATTCTTGTATTCAGAGGTACTGTAAATGACAATACCGCTGATTTTTCTGAGGCACTCTCTGCTTTTAATGCCATTTCAGGCGCTTCATTAATGGATAATTACGGAGATAATTTCAGTGCCGATATGGAAAACAATGCCGAATCATTTTATGAATACCAGGCAAATGATCAATCAAACCTTACCAATCCTTTTCTTGATAATGATGGATTTGCAGTGATTGGTGATATTTCTGCTTACTACGGCATGTTTACTAAAGAACCGGGCTGGATTGGCAGTAATGTATATTCGGCAACCGAATCATTGATTGATGCTTACGAAGAAGGCGATCCGCGAATGATATACACAATTGATACGGAAAAAGGACTGACCAATGTGGTGAAATATTCGAGAGACGGAAACCGCGTAGGTAGCTGGGCAAGTGGTTACAATGCCAATCGCAACAATCCGCGCATTCTCAGGTATGCCGATGTATTGCTGCTGAAAGCCGAAGCGCTTGTACGTTCTAACGGCAGTAAATCGGAAGCAATTGGTTTAATCAATCAAATCAGGCAGCGGGCACGCATGTCAACCGAAGACGGTACTGAAGCAGCGGTACCTGCTGATTTGGATGTAAATGAACCCAATGCTGGTACCATCCTCGAATGGATTTTTAAAGAGCGCCGTATTGAGCTGGCATGTGAAGAAGGACACCGCTGGTACGACCTGAGAAGAAGACATATGGCTGGCGAAATAGATTTAACCAACTGGGATTTCAGTTCTGAACGTTCCGATTTTGCCTTTACCGAGGACAATTTGGTCTTTCCAATTCCGACGAATGAAGTAGTACAGAATCCAAATTTAATACAAAATACCGGTTATTAATAGTTTAGTTTGTTAGTAAAAAGGCTCCCTGTGAAAAGGGGGCTTTTTTTAATTTAAATGGCATCTTTTTGAATTATTGCTGAACCGCTGAAAACGAATACATAAGTTTTTTATTATAAATATTACTGATGGAAAAACACATAAGCATTAGTTTAAATTCTTTCATCCTGGGTAGTTACGTAATATTGCATCCTGTTAGAACAGGATTCTTACATTTCAGGAAATCATTAAATTTCCCAAAGTTTTTAACTTCATGTAAATCTTAATCATGAAACGCAGAAAATTTCTACAAAACCTTGGGCTGGGCGTTGGGCCGGTAGTTGTTCAGCCTATGATGGAGGCAGCCGGTACCGGACAGGATTTTCCACAATACAATTACCGGCAACCGGAAACATTACAGGAAGCGGTAACAAAAGAGGGGCAAATTATTGTCCGTCTGGAGTTTCAGTCGGACGACCGCCACGGGCAGCAACTGAAACCGGAAATCAACATCGAAAAAGGAAATATCCTGCGCACCAAATCGTATTTTTTCGAGCAGGGCGAAGACAATTTTACAGGCGGAATGGATGCCCCGGTTATTTCGACTGCCCAGGGCGATGTGGATTTGCTGGTGCTGTGGCTTGATAAGTTTGAGGATGAAACGGTGAT
>CAYUBV010000470.1:0-2047 GCA_964443035.1 uncultured Tangfeifania sp. | reverse complement strand
GGAAGAATATTTAACAGAAGCTGATTTTAAGAAAATGGATAAAATTGATATCCATTGTCATTTAAACACAAAAAGGCCGGCTTTTATGGAACAGGCGGTTGCCGATAACTTCCGGATTTTGACGATAAACACCGATGCACCAATCGGAGTAACCATTGAAGAACAGAGGGAGCTGGCTGTTTTTCAGAGAGAGGCTTTTCCGAACCATCTCGCTTTCCTTACCTCTTTTTCGATGGAGGGATGGGGCACCGGTGAATGGCTGGACAATACGTTTGCCTACCTGAAGGAATCTTTTGAAATGGGCGCCATCGGTGTAAAAGTTTGGAAAAATATTGGCATGGTCGAACAGGATCAGGATGGTGGATTTATCATGATCGATGATCCCAAATTTGATCCGGTTTTTAACTACCTCGAAGAAAAAGGGGTACCTGTTTGCGGGCATTTGGGCGAGCCGCGGAATTGCTGGCTTCCCTTAGATGAGATGACTGTGAACAACGACAAGACTTATTTTAAAGAACATCCTGAATACCACATGTATTTGCATCCGGAGTATCCGTCGTATGAAGAACAAATTGCCGCCCGTGACCGTATGCTTGAAAAGCACCCGGATTTGATTTTTATGGGCGCCCACCTGGGAAGTCTTGAATGGAGTGTGGATAAAATGGCAGAACATTTTGAACGCTTCCCCAATTCAACGATGGATTTGGCCGAAAGGGTTTGTCATATCCAGGTTCAGGCCCAGGACAATTGGGGAAAAGTGCAGGATTTTTTCATCAAATACCAGGACCGTATTCTTTACGGAACAGACCGGGGAGACTACGAAGGCGCTGAAGCAGACCCGGAGAAGCTTAAAGAAAAAGTTCATGAAGAATGGATAAGTGACTGGAAATTTCTGACTACAGATGAACCCATGTCCTCCTGGAAAGTGGATGGTGTATTTAAAGGTCTCAAACTTCCGAAGAGGGTAATCGAAAAAATTTATTTCAAAAATGCAGAAAGGCTTTTCCCCGAATTTAAAAACTTAAACAATTAAAAACATGAAACGAGGCAGATTTGTATTCACCGTATTGTTTTCCCTTGTATTAGCTTTTTCCTGTTCAACAAAAAGAAAAGACTTTTCATTTTCCCGTGGAGGCGACATTTGGTTTCGGAATCCGGGAATTGAATTGAAGTTCGATTCGGAAATGAATCTCGAAATTTTACGGGGCGGTGAAGAAATTCCGCTCAATTTTGTTGGTGCAGGTGATCATTCAAAACCGAGCCATTTCGTTGTGGTGAACGACTCGGAAGTAACAGATTTTACTGTCGATTATGACCAGGTGCAGGTTGAGCCTGTTGAAACAAACTTTGGAAAAGGCAGAAAACTGACATTGAAAGGAGTTGCCGAACCGGAAAGTGGCGGACAAATCGAAAAAACATTAACGGCTGAACTATACGGGAATTATCCCGATGCTGCAATCATTTCGGCGGTTTATGCAAATACCGGCACTTCGGATGTAACAGTGAACAAATCTGTTTCCAATTTTTACAGAATGGATGCGTCGTTAACGGATTCCCGGAATCAGCCTTACGATTTTTGGTCCTACCAGGGAGCTTCCGTTGCCTGGGGGCTCGATTATGTGATTCCCATAAAAGATGGTTTCAGCCAGGAGAATTGGATGGGCGTTCAACCGGAAACCAAAACGGGAGGCGGAACACCGTTTATTGATATCTGGAATCAAAAGGCCGGTTTGGCCATTGCCCACCTTGATCCTAAACCGCAACTGGTTTCATTTCCGGTGGAAGTCGCTTCCGACAAAAGGGTGAACCTGTCGATGCAAAAGGAGGTGGAAAAAACATTGGCGCCCGGAGAAAACTACCAGACACTGAAAGGAGCTGTTATCGCTCATTCACTGGATTATTATGATCCGCTTAGGACTTTTTCAGAACTTATGGCAGACCAGGGAGTTGTGCAGAAGGAGCCGTCTGAGGAAGCCCACGATGCCATTTGGTGCGGGTGGGGATATTTAACCGATTTTACCCTCGATGATATTTACGGAACACTTCC
>CAYUBV010000469.1:0-2048 GCA_964443035.1 uncultured Tangfeifania sp. | reverse complement strand
AAACTTACACCAATCCGTTTGCTCAATTCCGGTCCGGATAGGATATCATGTTCATAAAGAAGGTTTAGTATCTTCTTTTTATGGCGGTGCTTTTTCAGCCCGCTTCCAGAGAGTTTGGTTTTTGCTGTATCCCCAATTAGCTTCATTTATATTTATTATCAATAAACAGGTGCAAGTTAAAGAAACATTTATTTAAAATGCAAATTATTATTAAATTTTTTAAGTAAGTTGTTATTTAATGTGAAAATTAAACGAAAAATATTCTTAATTGTTACAGAATATAAATAAAATAAATCAAATTTTTAAATAATTAAACTAATTGTAAAAGCCACAAAAAGGATTTTCGGGGCAGTAGATGGAATCATTTTACAGAATTACGTCACTTCCGGAAACAGTTTCTTTAACACCACCAGTTTTAAACTTCGAAATATTAAATACCTTTGATTGAAATATTAAAACAATAACTATGAAACTGAGCTTAGTCCGGCTGATACTTTGCTTTCTCACTGTGCCATTGTTTTTGGGATGCAACCAATCCGAACCTTCACAAAAAACAAAACCGAATATCATTCTTATCCTTACAGATGACCAGGGCTGGGGAGATTTGAGTTACCACGGAAATAAAAATATTGCCACTCCAAACATCGACAACCTGGCACAACAGGGAGCTACATTCGAAAATTTTTATGTAAGCCCGGTCTGCTCACCCACCCGTGCTGAAATCCTAACCGGAAGGTATCATCCGCGCGGTGGCGTTTATTCCACATCTGCCGGAGGCGAGCGGCTCGATTTGGATGAAACCACCATCGCAGAAATTTTCAGGGAGGCCGGTTATGCCACCGCAGCTTATGGAAAATGGCACAACGGTATGCAGCCACCTTATCATCCCAATGCACGGGGATTCGACGATTACTACGGATTCTGCTCGGGCCACTGGGGGGATTATTTCAGCCCGATGCTCGAACACAACGGACAAATTGTGCAGGGCGAAGGTTTTATCGTTGATGATTTCACGAATCGCAGTCTGAATTTTATCGGTCAAAACAAGGATAAACCGTTTTTTCTTTATGTCGCATTTAACACGCCCCACAGTCCCATGCAGGTACCTGACAAATGGTGGAACGAATTTGAGAATAAAGAACTGGCTATGCGCCATCGTGATCCTGAAAAAGAAGATGTGGATTTCACCCGTGCTGCGCTGGCAATGTGCGAAAACATCGACTGGAATGTGGGTAGAATAGCAGATAAAGTGGATGAACTCAATCTGGCAAACAATACCATTATTATATATATGTCGGATAACGGCCCGAACAGTTGGCGTTGGAACGGCGGCATGAAAGGGCGGAAAGGCTCGACTGACGAAGGCGGTGTGCGCTCACCTTTTTTTATGAAATGGACAGGAACTATTGAGCCCGGCAAAAATGTGAAAGAAACAACGGCTGCCATCGATTTGCTGCCAACACTAAGTGAAATGGCCGGAGTTGAAATTGCTTCAGAAAAACCACTTGACGGCGTTAGTCTGAAACCACTGATTCTTGAAAATAACCCGGAATGGAAAGACCGACTGATTTTCAGCCACTGGAATAACAGAACCAGTGTTAGAAACCAAAAATACCGGCTGGATAATGACAACCGGCTTTTCGACATAGAAAATGATCGCGGCCAGAAAACAGATATTTCTGTTGAATACCCTGAAATGACTGCAAAACTTGTCAGTGCAAAAAACCACTGGCAAAATGATGTACTGGCGGAACTTGACAGAAACGAGAAGCGGCCCTTTACCATTGGCCACCCCGATTTCATTTACAATCAGCTTCCGGCGCGCGATGGAGTGGCGCATGGAAATATCGAACGCTCGAACCGCTACCCGAATTGCACTTTTTTTACCAACTGGATTAGCAAAACGGACAGCATTACCTGGGAAGTGGATGTATTGGCGGATGGTAATTTTGAAGTCGAAATTTATTATACCTGCCCTGAACAAGATACAGGTTCTGTTTTTGAATTGAGTTGCGGCAATAATGAGCTGACGGGTAAAACTACCGAGC
>CAYUBV010000468.1:0-2050 GCA_964443035.1 uncultured Tangfeifania sp. | reverse complement strand
GATGGCACATTGTATTTTGGCGGAGTTAATGGGTTTAATTATTTCGATCCCCGCAATATTGATATAAACCAACAAATAGCTCCTGTTGTATTCACGAATCTTAAAATAAATAATCAGGAAGTTAATACCTTGCAAAAGGTTAATGGTGACATTATATTAAAAGAATCAATCAATTCCAATCCTTCTATCCGGTTATCTCACAGGCAAAAGCAATTTACCCTTGAATTTGCTGCTTTAAATTTTATTTCATCAAACCGAAACAGGTACAAATATAAACTGGAAGGATATGATTCAGATTGGATCTCTTTGGGGAGTGCCCGGTCTGTTACATTCAGAAATCTCAGGGCAGGCGATTATGTTTTTAAAGTAAAAAGTGCAAACAGCCATAATGTATGGAACGAAAAAGCGACAGAACTTGCCATTTCTGTAAAACCCCCTTATTGGCAAACCTGGTATGCTATCACTTTTTACGTGCTGTTGGTAATTGGAATTGTGCTTATAATCAGATGGAATGCAGTAAAACAGGTACAGCTTTCCAAAAATCTGGAGCTGGAAAAAATGCAGCATGCCCAGGATCAGCACATCAGTGAAATGAAATTCCAGTTTTTCACCAATATTTCCCATGAATTCAGAACACCGCTTACACTTATTCTTGCTCCGATTAAAGAAATACTGGGGAGTGAATCTGCAAAAGAATTGCCTGAAAATATTCAAAACAAGTTGCAGACCATGCAATCCAATGTAAAGCGTTTGATGCGACTGGTTAATCAGTTGCTCGATTTCAGAAAGGCAGAAAGTGGCAACATGAAACTTTCTGCACGCTATTCAGATGTCGAATCGTTTGTTGAGGAAGTCTGTTTTCCGTTCGAAGAACTGGCAAGAATCAATAATATTGATTTTAAAGTACAGTCAAAATTAAAAACAAAATTCATTTGGGTTGACCGTGAAAAACTGGAAATCATATTAAATAACCTGGTGTCGAATGCATTTAAATTTACAAAAGAGAAAGGAAAAATCAGGATATCGCTTTTTGAAGAAGAGGAGGAGATTTTAATCAGTGTTCGTAACAACGGGCCGGGAATTAATCCTTCCGATTTGAAACACATTTTCGACCGGTTTTACAATGTTGAAAGAAACCAGAATTTCAGCAGTTCAGGAATTGGACTCGCACTGGTAAAACGGATGGTTGAAATGCACCGCGGAAATGTATCAGTGACCAGCGAACCCAATGAAAATACTGAATTTGTAGTTGCACTTCCCAAAGGAAAGTCTCATTTAAACCCGGATGAAATAGCCGAAAATTCAGAGGTGAAAAATGAGGCTTCTTTTGTCCGTGAAGAATATCCTTTGCCCGCTGTAAGGCCGTCCAGGTTCAAAAAGAAATCAGTTTCAGGAGCCATTATTCTGGTGGTGGAAGATAATCAGGAGATGCAGGATTATATTCAAAGTCTGCTTTCGTCACATTACCGTGTTGAAACTGCGATGGACGGCGCCAATGGTTTTGAAAAGGCGTTGGAAGTTAAACCGGATTTGATCATTTCAGATGTGATGATGCCCCAAATGGATGGATTCGAATTTTGCAAAAAAATAAAAGCGCACCAGGATTTGGCAACCACGCCTTTTATTTTGTTGACGGCCAAAAGCGCTGCGCAATATAAACTGATGGGAGCCCGGCACGGAGCCGATCTGTATATTTCAAAACCTTTTGATCCCCATTTTCTGTTGCAGAATGTAAATAATTTGTTGACCCGGCAGGAAAAACTGCAAAAACAATACAGCAAAACCGTTAGACTGGAACCCTCCGATATAGAAATCACACCGGTAGAGGAGGAGTTCGTTAAAAATGTAATTTCTATTGTTGAAAAGAATTTGCAAAATCCGGATTTTTCTTCTGAAACTCTCGCCTCCAAATTAAACATGAGCGGCTCTTCGCTTTACCGCAAACTGAAAACGGTTACCGGCATTTCCACTGCCGTGTTCATCCGTACCATCCGTATTAAAAGGGCGGCCCAGCTCCTGGCCGATAAACAGCGGACCATTACTGAAATTG
>CAYUBV010000467.1:0-2055 GCA_964443035.1 uncultured Tangfeifania sp. | reverse complement strand
GTTGGGCGCGGAATATAGCCGTAACCGTCATTCAGAATGTTTTCTTTTGTTTCCAAAAATGACAGGCTGGCCCACGACTGAACACCACTCACAAATTCACCGTTGATTTTAAAGTCCATTCCGGTGGCGTACCCATTTGCTTCCTGATTAGCCAGATACCGAATCTGCACATTGTCGACCTGGTAAGGAACCAACCGGTTCATCCATTTGTAGTAAGCTTCGGTGGTAAAACGAAACGGACGATCCCAGGCTGAAAAAACAAAATCGGAACCTGCAACCACCTGGAAAGAGCGCTGCGCCCTTGAGTTGTAATTAATAGAACCGTCGCGGTTTTTAAGTTCCTTGAAAAAAGGCGACTGATGGTACATTCCGGCTGACAGGCTGAATGAGATTTTGTTTTCCCACTCGGGGTAATAGCTGAGCGAAGCACGCGGACTGATAAGCAATTCGTTGTTAAAATCCCAGTAGTTAAAACGAACGCCGCCGTTCAGGTATAAATCTCCCGAATTTACCGGCACGCTCCAGGTGTCCTGTGCAAAAGCCGTTATCCGGTTCGAGCTGATTTTATTCTGACTGTTCAGGGTATAAAAAAGCCTGACTTCTTCATCGGAATAAGGAATGGAATAACCGGTTGAATCGCGGTAAATCCATTCGTTCATTTTATCGTCGAACCGTTCGTGCTGAAATTTCACACCCCAGTTTACCAGATGATTTTCTGAATTATAGGCACCCTTGTGAGCAAAGCTAAATACTTCTGCCTCAAGATAATTTCGTGCATGATTGATAAAAGTTCCCACCCCAAGGTTTAAAATACTGTCGCCAAATTCTTCCGACGACATGTTTCGCTCCAACTGGTTGAGGTAATATTGCCCCTGAATATCATAGGTTTCCTTTTCAGAAGTTTTAAAGGCCGATGCAATAAATTTCAGGTTCAGGTTCAGGTTGGGAAAATAATTGGCCGAAATGGCGCCGAGATAAGTCTTGAAATCATCGATTTCCTGTCCGTCAAAATAGATGTTGGTGTTTAGTGGATTTTGCCACGTACCGAAAGTTGTTTCGCGGGTTTGCGGTATAAACTGGTACTGGTTTTGCGTCGCATTTCCCAGCAGCGAAACAGTGAATTTTTCTGAAAACTGGTAGGTAATGTAGGTTTGAAAATCGATAAACTGCGGATTGTATTCGCCTTTTTCATCCAATCCGCCCAGCATGTAGCTATTGGTTTTATAACGAATTCCCGAAATATGCGAAAGCCGGCCGTCTAACGAAATGTCCTCAAAATGGGCGGTTGCACCGAGCAGACTCATCGAAGCCGATCCCCTGAATTCACTAGGCTTGCGGTATTTGATATCGAGCACCGACGACATTTTATCGCCGTATTTGGCATTGAACCCGCCTGCAGAAAATTCGATGGTAGAAACCATGTCGCTGTTAATGAAACTCAGTCCTTCCTGCTGGCCGGCCCTGATAAGAAACGGACGGTAGATTTCGATGTCGTTTACATACACCATATTTTCGTCGAAATTACCGCCTCGCACGGTGTATTGCGAACTCAGTTCGTTATTTGTGGAAACACCGGGGAGGGTTTTAATAAGTGCTTCCACACCTCCTGTGGCGGCATCGGGCAGCAAACCCATATATTTCGGATCGAGGCGGGTAACATTTCCGTTTCTGCGGCGCTGTTCGGTTACTATCACTTCGGCCAACTGAAGATCAGTCGCCCGGAGCGTGATTTCCCTGGAGATATTTTCTTCTGCTTCGGCATTCAGCGTGTCGGCAACCGGTTGGTAGCCCAGCGATGAGAAAATTACAACGACTTCTTTTTCAGCGGGAATACGCAGCAGAAATTTACCTTCGCGGTTGGAACTGGTACCCAGCGGATAATCTTTCAGCCCGATATTGACCATGTCGAGCGGATTTCCGTCC
Organism: uncultured Tangfeifania sp.; assembly: GCA_964443035.1. Taxonomy (GTDB): domain Bacteria; phylum Bacteroidota; class Bacteroidia; order Bacteroidales; family Prolixibacteraceae; genus Tangfeifania. The sequence continues at coordinate 132 of CAYUBV010000467.1, read as the reverse complement.
TGGTCTTTTACCGTGCCACGCAAGGTAGCATTGTTGCTCTGGCCGAAAGCTAAACTGCTCAGAAACAGAGCAGGCATCAGCAAAATAAAAAGTCTGATTTTTATCATCGGGCACAAAACTAATAATCCAATT
>CAYUBV010000466.1:0-2055 GCA_964443035.1 uncultured Tangfeifania sp. | reverse complement strand
TCATCCCCAAAAGAAACGCCCATTCTCCGGCCTTTTTTAATGAGTGAATGATCCTCTTCAACCAACCGCAAATTGCCTCCAACTTCAGAAAGCGGGATTGTAGTCAGTTCGTTTTTGCGCATGGCTACCATAGTACCGAAACTTCCGTCGGCAATGCATTGCGCAGCATAAGAACCATATTGCGTGGCCAGAATCCGGTCCATTGGTGACGGACTACCGCCACGCTGAACATACCCGAGCACGGTTTCGCGGGTTTCTATTTCGGTGTAAGTTTGAATGGCCTCGCCAATGTGCGCTGCCGCCGACTTCCCTTTCGGGTGGTCAATCCCTTCGGCCACTACCACAATGGAATAGGGCTTTTTGTCTTCGTAGCGTTTTTCTATTTTTTTACACACCGAGCGGATGTTGTAAGGAACTTCCGGAATCAGGATGATATCGCCACCGCCAGCCAAACCTGAGTAAAGAGCCAGCCAGCCGGCGTGGTGACCCATAATTTCAATTATCATTATCCGCTGGTGCGAGTTGGCAGTAGTATGCAGCCGGTCTATGGCTTCGGTAGCGACCTGCACTGCAGAGTCGAACCCAAAAGTAATATCGGTTCCCCAAACATCATTATCTATGGTTTTTGGAATACCTATTATATTGATTCCTTCCTGCGCCAGCATGTTGGCAGTTTTCATGGTTCCGTTGCCTCCAATACACACTACACAGTCGAGCCCCAGTTTCTCGTAGGTTTTTTTAATTTTTTTTGGTTTTTCGGTATTTTTCTTACCATCTTTATTCACCATCTTGTAGGGCTTCTCGCGCGATGTACCAAGTATTGTACCCCCTTCAGTAAGTATTCCCGAGAGCTGCGACTCGCTCAATTTTATATAATCGTTTTCAATTAAACCCAGGTAACCGGCATTAAAACCATACACTTCCATTCCGTATTCAACAATGGCCGTTTTCCCTACTCCGCGTATTGCCGCATTAAGCCCCGGGCAATCGCCGCCGGCAGTTAAAATTCCGATTTTCTTGGGTTTGCCTGTAGAATTCATCAACTTTAATTTTAATTATTCATTCAATCCAAAAGAATTGTAAAATCGAAATTACTAAACATTTTGGTATTTATTAATTTTGTAACTTGTATACACTGATAGTTGTTGATAATTTAAAGAAAAATATTCAGCAATAATCTGTCGAAATTAAAAAATTATTGAATCAGATATCAACCAGTTAACTATTTAAAAAGGAGAAAAAAAATGAAAAAAAATCTTTCTATCCTCTTTGCGATTGCGCTAGTTTTTGGCATTTCATGTACCGGCGGACAAAAAAAGTCGGACCAGGAAGGTGAAGCCGAAGAAAAAAAGGCAGCAGTTGAAGAAACTGCCGGATCTAACGAGTTAACCGAAGCTGAAAAAGAACAGGGCTGGATGCTCTTGTTCAATGGAGAAACGCCTGAAGGATGGCGTGGTGTTAACAAGGAAAATTTCCCGGCTGGCTGGGAAGTTGTTGACGGAACTTTGCACTGCAAAGAATCAGGAATGGGTGAAGCCGGCAGCCAGGAAGGCGGTGACATTCTGTATGAAAAACAAAAGTTCTCGAATTTCCACCTGAAAATCGACTGGAAAGTTTCTGAAGGCGGAAACTCAGGAATTTTCTACCTCGGGAAGGAAGTTGAAGGAGAACCTATCTGGAAAACTGCACCGGAATTTCAGATCCTCGATAACGAAAGGCATCCGGATGCCATGCTGGGAGAAGACGGAAACCGCAAAGCAGCATCACTTTACGACTTGATTCCTGCTGACCCGCAAAATACCAGGCCGGCCGGTGAATGGAATTCTGCCGAAATTCTGGTTTACGACGGAACCGTGGTTCACAAACAAAACGGCGAAACAGTATTGGAATATCACTTGTGGACCGACGACTGGAAGGAAATGGTTGCCGATTCAAAATTTCCGGGACACAATCCCGACTGGGCCGATGTGGCAAAATCGGGGTACATTGCACTGCAAGACCACGGCGACGATGTTTGGTTCAAAAATATTAAAATCAGGGAATTGTAATTTTCCT
>CAYUBV010000465.1:0-2067 GCA_964443035.1 uncultured Tangfeifania sp. | reverse complement strand
ATTGGTAATGTCGCCCGGTTCCTGCCACCTTTCATAAATATCAGTGTGCCAGTTGTTACCGCCAATATTATCGTTATGCATCAAATTAGCATAGGCACCGTCATAAGCATATCCGCCCAGGCTGTAAAGGAACTGCGCACCGATGTCGAAGTTTTTCAAACGACCGTCGAGCCTGAAACCACCGCGCAAATCAGGAATGGCTGATTTATCAGTATACCGCTGAGTGGCATTTGCATATGATTTTGTAACGGTTTCGCTGATTTCGTGGTCAGGATTTGCATTGGTATATTCAAACAATGAAGTAATTCCTTCACCAGAATCCAGTTCACCGTTTTCGTTTTCATCATAATAATTCTGGAACCACATTGCCCTGCCGTCAGCCGGGTCAACTCCAGCCCAGCCTCGGGTATAGAAATCGAACAATGAACGGCCTTCTGCTCTGCCATACAGCCCCTGAACATCCAGAATTTTTGGTTCTTCTGTTGCCGGGTCAATAGGCATAGTAATCAATTCATTGTGCAATATTTCACCATTAATGCTGAAATCCAGTCCGTAATCCGGCTGATTGATGATATGTGCGGTAAAATCAAATTCAAAACCGCTGTTTCTCAATAAGCCGTCGTTTACAGTAATAAGGGCATAACCTACTGAAGGTCCTACACGACGCTCGAAAAGAAGGTTATCGGTATTTTTCATGTAAAAATCGAAATTACCTTCCAAGTATTTCCCCAACCCGAATTCAATACCAGTCTGGAACATTTTTGAAGTTTCCCAGGTCAAATCGGGGTTACCGATATTGCGTTCAGAAATTGAAATTTCATCGTTCAGGTTATTTACATCGAATGTATTATATGCCGGATAAAATCCAACACCTTGCTGTTCACCGATTATCCCGTAACTGATTTTATATTTCAGGAAGTCGATAAGGGTAGCTCCCTGCATAAAAGTTTCTTCGCTGATAATCCATGAGAAACCGGCAGAACCGAACGTATCCCATTTGTTGTCGCCGAGAAACCTCGATGAACCGTCTCTCCTTACTGAAGCCGAAAGGTAATATTTGTTTTCATAGTTGTAGTTCAACTGACCAAAGTAACTCTCAAGCCGTGCTTTATCAGTATAAGAAGTTGGCGGAGCGGCAACAATCACAAAGTTGTTCAAATCATCGATGTCGGGATGAACCATTTTCGATTTTTGAGCCGTTGAAAATTTCCGTTCCCATGCGTTGCTTTCGTGTGCAATCAAAGCTTCCACAAAGTGTCCACCGAAGTTATTCTTATAGCGCAGTAAGTTCAGAAGGTTGTAGTTTAACATTTGAGTATCGGTCTTGTAAACATACCCACCCTGTCCGGCTGCTGAACCGTAGAACGGGTTTCTCAGATCGTTGAATTTACGGGAAAAAAACTGTGCACCAAATGTGTTTTCCAATATCAGGTTTTCAGAAAACTTAATATTGGCATTAAAGTTACCCGACAATTGATTCTGGTTGGCCTGGCTCTTGTCGAAATGCGCATCGGCAATTGAATTGGTTAATGCACCAAATGCCCTTCCCACTCCATAATCGTATTGGTTTCCGCCAAAAATGGGGTCTTCAACAATCGCTCCGCTTTCGTCTCTCAGGAAAAGCGGGAAAATCGGAGGTATGTTATCCACAAACCAGAAAATACTTCCCGAGTCACTTGACTGACCATTGTTGTTGGTTTCGGTTCCGGAATAACTCATTCTTGCTGAAGTCGTCAGCCAGTCGCGAACAGTTGATTCCAGGTTCAAAGAAGCATTGTACCTCGAGAAGTCTGAATTAATAATGTAACCCACATCGTTCAGGTAACCGAAAGACATAAAGTATTTTGTCCCTTCAGCTCCTCCGCGGAATGTAAGGTTCGCCTCAGTTCTCGATGATGACTGGAATCCATAGTCTTCCCAGTCTTCCGGATCGTAAAGCCTGTCGACACCTTCTCTTACCGAGCGTGTTTCAGGATTGATCAGGTTGGCACCGTCGGCATCCCATAAATTGTATTTTGGATTGATACCTGATGGGCCAAATAAATTTTCGTTGGCATATTCAACCGG
>CAYUBV010000464.1:0-2077 GCA_964443035.1 uncultured Tangfeifania sp. | reverse complement strand
TATTATGTAGGTTTTTCCATTCCAAAAATGCTGCATAACGAAATTCAAGGCGATAATCCAAACAACCTGTCGGTACAGGCTGAATTGCGCCACTACTTTTTGGAAGCCGGGTTGGTTTTCGATTTGGGAGAGGATGTCAAGTTCAAACCCACTTTCCTTACCAAGGCAACCTGGGGTGCACCTGTACAGTTCGACTTAAGCGCCAACTTCCTGCTCAAGGAAAAGCTCTGGCTGGGAGCCATGTTCAGAAGCCGCGCTGCTTATGGTTTTATTGCGCAATGGGTTTTTGCCGATCAATTGCGTGTGGGATACGCCATTGATTTTTCTACATCGAACCTGCAGAATTATCACAGCGGTACGCACGAAATTATGATTTCTTATGAATTGCGGACACTCAAAGAACTGGTAGTGTCACCAAGATATTTTTAAGCGATAACTTTTTCTAATGTGTTTAGAACCCAAAGTTCAGCTTTTTCTGCTGTTCTTTGGGTTTTTCTTTTTCCCATGCTGCAACAATCTGATCAATCTCAGGAATGCACCTGCCACAAGAGGTACCTGCGCCGGTAACATTATGAATATCTTTTGTTGAAATTGCTCCCTTTTTTAAAATTCCAACAATTTCTTTCTCTTCAATAAAATTGCACAAACAAACCAGTTTCCTTGCCATTATTTGTTGGTTTCGAAAATGGTTATCACAATATTTCTTTCTTCTCTCGGGCCGTCAAATTCACACAAAAAAATATTTTGCCAGGTTGAAAGCCCCATCTTTCCATTGATTACCGGTATATTTTCTCCCGGACCAACAATTCCAGCCTTCAGGTGCGAATCTCCGTTATTGTCCTGAGCATCGTGTTCCCAAACACCGGCAGGTATGAGCTTCTTAAATAAACTCACCACATCGTTCTGAACCGATTCGTCCCAGTTTTCCTGGATCATAATTCCGGCTGTGGCTCCCTGCACATATACATTTACAATCCCGGTTTCAATTTTTGCCCGGTCAACAATCTCCGTTACTTCTTTTGTAATATCTACCAATTCATTGTGACGTGAGGTAGAAACAATAATTTTCTTTTGCATTACTCCAGCAATTTATTTTCGGCATATACTTTCACTTTGCGGTATATCTCGATAACCAAATCAGTTTTGGGCAAAGAGTTGTATATTTTCTCAAAAAACCTGTTTTGAAAAATAAACTCAAAAGTTGCTTTAAAGTTTAAATCATATACCCACGACAACTGCATAATTTTTACATCGGTTTCATTTTTTACTTTTTCTTTTGAAACCAGTTTCCCCGCAAGAATTTCTTTGGCTACGGGTTGAGAAACCGTTCCGCCGGCAGGTAAATCCCAGGTAAGTGTATGGTTTGGTTTTTTGTTTTTATCTGAATAATAATCAGTTATTACTTTCAGAATATCTAATTTATCCGAATCGCGCAGCAACCGGGCGTGCATCAATTCCCGTTCATTTCCTTTTTTGGGAAGTTGCAACTTGTTGTGATGATGAATGGCAAAAAATACCAGCTCCTGTAATTCACTGTCTAAATCATTCAATACTTCTTTTTCTTTCAGAACCTTTACTGAATACTCTGCGTGATCCAATGAAGTTGTATCATTAAAAGAGTTGTAATTCACCAGTTGATCAAACCGGCCGATATCATGATAAAGTCCTGAAAAGTAAGCCGCTTTTCGATCATCTGCATTCAGGTTCATCATTTTACCCAGCCGGTCTGCATTTTCAGCAACCCGGTAAGAGTGTTCTTTTTTTATTTTGAAGTTTTCCTGTTGTCCGGAAGTTAATCCTGTAAAGGAATCTACGTACGACTCAAAAAACTCATTTGCATTTTTCATCCAATCTTCCATCTGATATCCTTTTACAATAAACGGCAAAAGTAGAAATAGTTGCCTTGTTCTTCAGAAATTTTTTTGAGTTTTTGCCAGCCGTGGCACAGATTTAACGAAAGCAAAAAGGTTGTAGGAAAACAATGTATTTTTACTATTTTTGCACCACGAAAAATAAACCGGTCCCATAGTTCAATGGATAGAATGTCAGATTCCGGTTCTGATGATCTGGGTTCGAA
>CAYUBV010000463.1:0-2086 GCA_964443035.1 uncultured Tangfeifania sp. | reverse complement strand
AAGTGGTATTATTTACCCTGTCGTGCCGGTGATGAAAACTGTAATCGTGCTGCATACCACGCTCACCGGTAGTAAATTTTATCTCTCCCGCAATAATTTGTATAACTTCATCAAACGCCTCTTTGTCATTAAGAAATAAAAAGTTCTTTGCTACAATTCCGGCAATAGCTATCCTGTCTCCTCCAGGCCTTGCGCCGTAGAATACACCCGGCACCTGTTCCATTGTTGCCCTTCGAATCATAGGTTGAGCCCTTTTCACCAGTTCTTCGGGCATTTCATCTCCGATAATCAACATTAAGTTCACTAAATTAGTTGGGGTACTAATCTGATTATTGTGCCAGTTGTCGCCCACAAAATCGTATTCCACCCAAAACCTTAACCCCTTAATAATAGCCGTTTTTACCTCTTTATCATGATAAAAATCCGATGTTTTGTTTTTGCATGCTTTTGCCAGGTACACCAAATCGGAAGTATGTCGCCGGTGCGGAAAACCTGCTGTCCGGCTCAAATCTTTGTAATTAATATTTCGGAAACTTCCGTCATCATCCATTCTGCTTAAAATTTCTTCCACCCGATCTTCATTTATCGGAGTTTCCATTAGTTCAGCAACAACACGTTCTTTTATAATTGCAAAGTCGTCTTTTTGATTTGAATAAGAAAAGGTTGTAAAAAAACAGAGCAATATTAGAAGTAACGTTTTAACAATCGAATTCATAGCTTTCCTTTTAATGGGTTACTTTCAGTAAAAGTAATAAATCTTGTTAAATCTTTCGTTAAAAACTGTTATTCCGGTTTCAGGAACAAAGTTTTGCATAATTTTGATGCTTATTATCATAACACATGAGTAAAGGAATTTTTATAGGACTTTTTTTGATTGTGACCACTGCTTTCAGCGGGGTGGCACAAAACGATGATCCTTTGATCGATCCCATTCTCATTCGTTTAAAAGCCCGGATTATCAGCGCCGAAGACAGCTCGGGAGTTCCATACGCAAATATTGTTAACAACCGCACTCACAGCGGAACCATTACCAATAACGACGGTTATTTCACTCTCGACATGCTCAACATCGACAGCCTGGTGGTTTCTTCAGTGGGTTTTGAAAAAAAGGTGCTGAAAGTGCCCCATAACTACAACGGGCAGGAAGTGCTGACTTATGTGATGAATCCGCGAAATTACCCGGTGGGTGAAGTGGAAGTAAGAGGGAAAAGCCCGGGCATGGATTTGGGCGTGGGAACCGGCAAACCAGTGAATATCGACCCTGAACTTCGGGGAGATGCATTCAATGAAAAACCACCGATAATTGCAGCGTTGTTTAATCCCATATCGTACTGGCAGTATTATCTGAGTAAAAGCGAACGCCGCAAGCGTGATGTGCGCGAAGCCATGGCGATTGAACGTAACTGGGAAATGCATTCAGAAAATTACAACAAGGAGGTAGTAATGAAACTCACCGGAATGAACGAAGCCGAAGCCGATTCCTTCATGATCTGGTTCAACGCTCAAAATGTATTGCCCTACACTGCCACCGAATATGAAGTGCGGGCTTCCGTTACTTATTATTTTGAGCAGTACAAAAGGGAGAAGAGATAGATTCTAAAATTTCAATCAACAAATTTCAAAAATCAAATACTTCTCAAATCTCAATTGGAATTTATTTGAAATTTGTCGATTGAATAGTGGAATTTTCCCTATAATTCTTTTACCTTAATATTCCGCCACTTCACTTTAATACCGCCTCCATCGTGTATTTGCAGTGCAATAGCGCCTTCGCCTTCGGCAATTTTTTCATCGGTGATATCCACCATTTTCTCACCGTTCAGCCAGGTGGTCACATGGCCGCCTACCGCACGGATTTTCATTTTGTTCCACTCCCCCATTTTCAGAATATCTTCTTTTTCTTCGGGAATTTGAACCAGCCAGCCGCGGCCATACGATTCGTAAATACCGCCGGTGTCATGGTTTGGCGGAGCGACTTCAACCTGCCAGCCGCTTACTTTAGTACCATCGAAAGTAGAGCGGAAAAAAACTCCGCTGTTGCCGTCGGCTTCCTGCAGAAACTCGAGGGTGAGCTCAAAATCGTCGT
>CAYUBV010000462.1:0-2086 GCA_964443035.1 uncultured Tangfeifania sp. | reverse complement strand
AATTCCTACGGTCGGACGTAGGCAATTTTCTGTCATTTTTTATTTCAACTCCAGAATCATAGCCGATTTGGCAGGTATTTTTATTTCAGAAAGATCGGAAATCGTGGTGGATGAAATAATTTCCTTTCCGGAAGAATATCCCTCCATAATTTCACTGAATCGTTCTGTTGAAAGCATTTTTTCCTCCCGGTTTTTATTCAGCGCCACCATCACAATTTCTTCGTTGTTGTAACGGAAGTAAGTGTAAATGCCATCTTCCGGCGTAAAATGCATCAGTTTTCCGGTGTGAATCACTTCTTTGTTTTTTCGCCAGTTTTGAATGAGTGATATGTATTGCTGCATTTCTTTCTGCCCGGTAGTTAACCCTTTGCCGGTAAAAGCATTTGTTTTATGGTCGTCCCAGCCGCCGGGGAATTCGGCACGAATATCGCCGTGACTATCGCCGGGATGTGTCATCAGCACTTCGGTACCGTAATACAATTGCGGAATGCCGCGGGTTGTCAGGAAATAAGCAATTCCCATTTTCAGCAAATCCACATCTTCACCCATTTGCACAAAAAAGCGCGACATGTCGTGGTTGTCAGGGAACACAACCAGGTTGTCCGGATCGGGATATAAAAAGTCGTTGGCCAGCATTTCATACATTTCAATGAGTCCGGAACCCCAGCCTTCCTCATTTGTTAAACCCCTGCTAACTGCACTTTGCAGCGGGAAATCCATGAGGCTCGGCAGGTGGCATTCATAGCCGTCGAAATTATTCTGACCCTTTTGCCAGTAAGAAACAATTGCCGGGTTGAGGCTCCAATCTTCGCCCACAATATTGAAATCCGGGTATTCTTCGAGCACCCGTTTTGTCCATTCCGTCATCATGTGTTTGTTGGGATAGGGCCAGGTGTCCTGCCTGATTCCTTCCAGTCCTACGTACTCGATCCACCAGATACTATTCTGAATGAGGTAGTTTGACATGAATTCATTCTCCTGGTTCAGATCGGGCATGGTGGGCACAAACCAGCCTTCCACCATGGCTTCATAATCAGCTTCCGAAGCATGCGGATCCTGGTTTACGGTGCGCTGGTGGGTAGTGATTTTATAATCCGGGTAATTGTTAATCCAATCATTCATTGGCAGGTCTTCCATCCACCAGTGTTCCGAACCGCAGTGGTTGAATATCATGTCCATGATTAATTTCATTCCCCTTTTGTCCAGTTCATTGTTGAGTTCGCGATACTCTTCGTTGGAGCCAAAACGCGGATCGACCTTGTAAAAATCGGTGGCTGAATAGCCGTGATACGAAAACTGCGGCATATCGTTCTCTATCACCGGGTTGAGCCACACCGCAGTGAATCCCAAATCCTGCAAATAATCGAGCGAATTGATAATTCCACGAATATCGCCGCCGTGCCTGCCGTCTTTGTCAGTCCGGTCGGGTTTTTCCTTCATCCCTTCCACATAGTCGTTCTCAGGGTTTCCGTTTGCAAAACGGTCGGGAGTAATCAGGTAAATCACATCCGACTGATCGAAACCTTTTCGGCCGGCAGAACCTTTTTCACGGGCTTTTAATTCGTACTTGTACGTTTCCACCGTTTCATCATCTTGCTGAAACAGCAAGTCGAAACTTCCCGGTTTTACATTTTCCGAAAGTTTTAAATCGATAAACAGATAATTCGGATTCTGAACTTTTGAAACCGAAATTAGTTCAACCCCGGGATATTCCAGCGAAACATCGGTTTCAGAAATGTTTTCGCCATAAACCATCAGTTGCAAACCGGACGATTTCATACCGGCCCACCAAAACATGGGTTCCACGCGCTCGAGCTGTGCCTGGCCCGAAACAATGTTCAGCGTAATGAGGATGATTAAAACAGAAAAAACTATGCGTTTCATATTATTTTGAATTTTTAAATTTCAATTGTTTATTGCCTTCAATTTCAGTGTTTTCGTTCCATACCTGAATTAAAGCTTTTTCTCCGGAATGATTCACAACGGTAAATTCATTTTTTCCCATTTTCACTTCGAGGTGCGCTCCCCTGAAATCGATCCGGAAAGAATAGGCTTTCCATTTTTTTGGCAGAAAGGGATTGAAAAC
>CAYUBV010000461.1:0-2089 GCA_964443035.1 uncultured Tangfeifania sp. | reverse complement strand
AGAGATTTCTCACCCGGAATACCGGGATTCGAAATGACACAAGAATGTAATTTTTTTATTGTTTTCATTATGAGTACTTTATAAATTAGATTTCTCATCCTGCGTCGTCTCCCGAAAGGGATCGCTATGCGGGAAATAACAAACAGGATGTTTGCAACATAGGTTAAAGAATTGAAACATAATTTAAAGTGTTTGAAACATAATTGGTTGTTTTTGGGTAATCATTTTACCGAACTTTAAATAAAAAAATTATCATGGAAAATTTCAGGCAATTCATAACCCGCCCGTGGATATACATCGGCATTGTCTTAATTGGCATTTTGCTAAAGTTTTACCACATCGAATCCCGTTATTTCTGGCTCGACGAAATTTCTACCATCGAACAAACTTCAGGTTTAAACCGCGCCGGCATGATGAGCCTCATCCCTGAAAATGAAATCATCGGCATTGATTATTACAAAAGCATGTTGCGGTTGAATGAACAGGATTTAACCATTGGCAGTCAGTTAAAAAACCAGTTGAATACAATGAATTTAAATCCATTGCATTATGCTCTCCTGGTTTTCTGGCAACGGATTGCGGGCGACGAACCGGTTCATTACCGTTATTTCAGCCTGCTGCTTTTCCTGTTAACGCTGCCTTTTGTTTACCTTCTTGCCAAAAAACTTATCGATTTTGAATTGGCGGGCTGGATTGCTGTGAGCCTTTTTTCCGTTTTTGCTTATTCCCATTATTACACGCACGAAGCGCGCTATGTCATGTTATGCATTTTTTTAATCATTTCAAGCAGTTATTTTTTGCTGAAAGCATCAGACCGGAACCAGTTTAAATGGTGGCTGGGATATGTTGTCGCCGGAATATTGGCATTGTATTCTTCTGTTATACTGGGATTGCTGATTTTCGGCCATTGCCTTTACATCTTCTTATTCAGAAAGAAAATGCTCAAATCTTTTTTAATAAGTATTTCAGTCATTTTACTGTTTTATCTGCCCTGGCTTATTTTTATCGTGAATTCGTATACAGAAGTTTCGGGAGCGATGGCCTGGCATGAATTTTACAATAATAATCTTAGCGCACTATTACTAATATATTATCAGTTAATGATGTTGTCGCGTGCGCTGGTCAGCTTAGTTGATGTATATAACTGGGATTTCGGAAGAAACGGAGAACTACTCACTAACCTTTTAAATGTACTCATTGCAATATTTATAGTCCTTTCCGTTGTTTACGCCAAAAGGAAAATGAAACAAGAGTCATTTTATTTTCTCCTGTTTATGTTGCTGCCATCTTTCCTGTTTTTTTTAATTTCCGATCTGATTCGCGGAGCCGGCACTTCCCTGATAATGCGCTATCACTATCTGAATTTTGTAGCCATATTATTTTTCCTTACATTCATTTTTACCCGGAAAATAAGCCATAAAAAAATTACGTATTTCGCAATTTATGCCGGCATTGCAGTATTTGGAATAGTTTCAGTTGTCAGAATCTCCCAAAGCAAAACCTGGGACATTTATAAGATTTATGATTTCGCCCCTGTAAAACAAATTGAAAACTCCGCAAATTGCCTTTTGATATCAGATTTCACAACTCCTGCCAATAATGGCATCACCGCATTTTTAATGGTTATTAATGAAATCGAAACGGGAAATGTGGATATACTCTATACATTGCCTGACAATCCGAATATTAAAAACGAAACAATTCAAAATAAATACTCGTCAATTTATGTGTTTTATGCATCCGAACAACTTTTGGATAATCTGAAGTCGCAGTTTGAAGATCAGTTGATTCAAATAAAAAGCCCGGAATTATACAATCCTTTTTGGGAAATAAATCCATCTCAACACGAAAGATTATTGACCGGCACAGAATAAAATCCTCCCCTGAAACATAAGTTAAAGAATTGATACATAAATTAAAACCTTTCAGAATCCGTTCATCAAAAAAGTGAACAATAGTTAGTAAATGCTTGACTCACTGAATAAATCGCCCGTAACTTTTTTCTATTATTGAACGTTAAACACACTGTACTCAAAAAAACCAAAATGGCTGAATCGACCTTAAACGGGCAGGAATTTTCAGAGCGGCT
>CAYUBV010000460.1:0-2091 GCA_964443035.1 uncultured Tangfeifania sp. | reverse complement strand
TGGCGCATCGAACATGCGCAGATTATCCACCCGGATGATTTGGAAAAATTTGCTGAATATTCTGTGGTTCCGTCGGTTCAGGCTACCCACGCTACTTCCGACATGTACTGGGCCGACGAAAGATTGGGTGATAAACGTCTGGAGAATGGTTCGTATGCTTATCAAACATTGTTGACGAAAAACGGCTGGCTGCCCAATGGGACTGATTTCCCGGTGGAGGAAATTTACCCGCTGTTTACTTTTTATGCATCTGTTTTCAGAATGGATCATTCCGGCTGGCCCGAAGGAGGGTTCCTGAAAAAAGAAGGATTGAGCCGCGAACAGGCGTTGCGCTCTATTACCATCTGGCCGGCAAAAGCATCGTTTGAAGAAAACGAAAAAGGCAGCCTCGAGCGCGGCAGGTGGGCCGATTTTGTGATACTCGACACCGATTTAATGAGTGCCAACCCACAAGAAGTTTTAAATGCCAACATTGAAAGCACTTGGATTGCAGGAGAGAAAGTGTTTGAGAGATAAGCATATTTTTCAAATACAGTATGCCTTTTTGCAGCATTTTTTATGACGAACTTCCTTTTTCAAAATTTGCAATTCTCGTACTGAATTGTTTTTTTGCTTTAAATATGCACTGTAACCAGGTTTTATCTTACAAATGGTAGTATTAGCTGTAAATCAAGTCAGGCAGGTCAGCAACCAAAAAATATTTTAAATGGGAGCCAAAATAAAAAATGAAAAGGTGGATTTAATCCTGATTAACGGGACCGTTTTTACTGTGGATGAAAATTTTTCACGCACGGAAAGTTTTGCGGTAAAAGACGGAAAAATCATTGAAACAGGCACATCTGATACAATTCAGCAAAAATATTCTGCGGGTGAAATAATTGATGCCGGCGGGAAATTTATATATCCTGGATTTAATGATGCCCATTGTCATTTCGACATGTTTGGAAAAGACCTGATTGAATATGCTGATTTGAGCCATACAAACAGTCCGGAAGAGATTTATAATATCCTGGTAAAACACTATGAAAAATTTGGCGAGGATTGGGTGCTGGGATTTGCCTGGGATCAAAATAACTGGGAAGTTCAGGAATTTCCGGATAAAACCGGTCTCGATAAGCTGTTTCCTGAAACGCCGGCTTACCTTTATCGTGCAGACCTCCACGCTGCCTGGTGTAATTCAAAGGCGCTTGAGATTGGCGGAGTGACTGCTGATACAAAAGTTGATGGCGGCGAGGTTGTTTTGAAGAATGGCAAACCAAGTGGCATTTTGATTGACAATGCCACGAAACTGGTTTCGAAACACATTCCGGATATCACCAAAAATCAGCGAAAAAAAGGTCTGGATGAGGCGCAGAACAGGTGTTTCGCTGCAGGATTAACTTCGGTAACAGATTGTGGACTTCATAAAGATGTGATTTTAACCATGCACGAAATGCAACAGGAAGGCCGCCTGAAAATCCGCATCAATGCAATGATGAACCCCACGGTTGAAAATTACGAGGAGTTTTTGAAAAAAGACCACCATCTGAAAACCGACAGGCTGGTCGTAAATACAATTAAAGTTTTTGCTGATGGGGCTTTGGGCTCGCGCACTGCGCTGCTTATGAATGACTACCAGGATGACAGCGGGAATTATGGATTGCAACTCGCTTCATACGATTTTTACGAGGAAACCTGCCGGCTGGCGTACGACAATCATTTTATTATGTCGACCCATTGCATCGGCGATGGTGCCAACCGGTTTATACTCGATACGTACGGTAAATTTTTGAAGGGAAAAAATGACCGCCGCTGGCGGATTGAGCATGCCCAGATTGTGCACCCCGATGATTTGGAAAAGTTTGGCAGGTATTCAGTTGTTCCGTCGGTGCAGGCAACTCATGCCACTTCCGAAATGGAATGGGTGGACCAGGAGCTGAGCCAGGAACAATTGAAAGGTGCTTATGCCTACCAAACACTGTTACAACAAAACGGCTGGCTGCCCAATGGCACCGACTTTCCGGTGGAAGCCATCGAACCGCTAAATACATTCTACAGTGCCGTTTTTCGTATTAACCACGCCGGCTGGCCCGAAGGTGGTTGGCGCACCGA
>CAYUBV010000459.1:0-2093 GCA_964443035.1 uncultured Tangfeifania sp. | reverse complement strand
GATAAAGATATGGAAGACCCGGATTTAACGGCCCGGCTGGTTCCGTCGTCCGATGCTCCCTGAATAATTTAACCTTCTCTCCATCTGCCGGGTGACATACGAGAACCCTCACTGCACAAAAAGGAAAAAACCAGGCGTAATCCTGCACCCAACAAACTTTTTACCGGTAATCCTCTCCGTTCAAACTTTGGACAACCGATGTTTGCCATTCTTCAAGCTTGGGCAACAGTGACTGTACTTTTTCGGATTCAGCTTCGGTTAAGTTATTCTGCTCCATGGAATCATTTTCAAGATGATACAGCTCAAGTGTTACCTCGCCTGAATTTTCCTCTATGCGGTGCAATTTCCAGGGCCAATCGAGCCATGCGGCGTGGCCGGGAAATTCATCTTCAGGGTATTGGATGGAAATTTCACCGGCATCCAAAACCAGCCGGGCCGAATCGGTAACTGTTTTTCCCTGCTGTTGTGCTTCCATCAGTTCCGTCATCCATTCATGGGCAGGTGTTCTTCTTCCGCGTGCCGGGTACTGCCAAAACCCCATGGGTCCAGGACGTTTCTGCATTGTATTTTCAATGGCCGGCAGCAAACTGATCCCATCGAGAACAGGTTGGTCCGCCACGTTTACCCCTGCAATTTCGAGCAAAGTGGGGTAAATATCGGATGTATTGGCCGGAATTTTGGCCACTTTTGGCTCCGGTATCTTTTCGGGCCACTCGATGATGGCAGGTACGCGCAGACCACCTTCATAAATATCTCCCTTGTGCCCACGCCCGCCAGTGGATCCCACGTTGGGCAGGCCGCCATTGTCGCTGCAATACCAAAGCAATGTATTTTCATCTATTCCCAAATCTTTTAACTCCTTCCTGAGTTTTCCCACGGCGCGATCCATACCGGTAATTTCGCCGTAAAAATGCTGAAGTTCCGGTTCAATCCCCGGGTAGAGGGCGCTGTCTTGTTCACTGGCAATGTGCGGCTGGTGTGGCGATCCAAACCAAACGACTGCAAATACCGGTTGCGATGAACCGCTATGTTTGCGAATGAATTCAATGGCCTCATCAACTGTAACAATGGAACTTTCGCCCCGGAATTGCCCGGCAACACCTTTATGGCTCAGTATAGGGTCGTTTTCAAAAAAATTGGGCGACGAAACCCATTCGTCGAACCCGCTGGCACCCGGATTTACAGGGCTTCCCTTTTGTACGGAACCCAAATGCCATTTGCCAAAATGACCCGTTACGTAGCCTGCCGATTGCAGCACTTCGGCAATGGTAACTTCCTGGGGCCGTAATGTATTTCCCCAGCTAAAACACCCAAACCGGTTTGGGTTGCGGCCGGTCATAACACTTCCGCGGGTAGGCGAACACACCGGTGCCGAAGCATAAAAATGATCGAAGCGCATGCCTGAAGCGGCCAGGTTATCGAAATGGGGCGTTTTCAGTTCGGGATGCCCGTTATAGGCCATGTCTCCCCATCCCTGGTCATCGGCCATTACCAGTATGATGTTGGGCCGGGTTGTCTCCACTTCCTTTTCATCACAACTGTTCAGTGTTATGGCTGCGATGAAGGTAAAAACAATACATAAAGAATTTTTGGTCTGTCTCATTTGATTATAAGTTTCAGGTAAAATTGTTAATTTACAAAATATTACGGAATCTTGAAAAATCCGTCTCCCGGTAACAGGGAGAATTGTGTTTTCAAAAATTAAACAATCGCTTGTTTCCCTTTTCGTTTTCTGATTTTTCTACTTATCTTACAAATCCGAAATTCATACTTTATGTTATTTTACTCGGAATTTCAACAAAGTTATCTCTGGCTGCCCCTGGTGGGTCTGATTGTAGGACTGCTGGCTTCCATGATCGGGAGCGGCGGCGGTTTTTTCTTTCCCCTGGTTCTGATCCTCCTTTTTCAAACTCCTGCACAAATTGCCGTAGCCACCTCACTGGCTGCTACCCTTCCTCTATGCATTGTGGGCTCGCTGGGACATTACCGCCGGGGGAACATTCATTTCCGGCTGGTAATTGTTTTCGGGATTGCGGGAATTTTGGGGGCCATTTCCGGAACTGCCATCACGCGGCTGCTTGCCCCGGAACAGC
>CAYUBV010000458.1:0-2099 GCA_964443035.1 uncultured Tangfeifania sp. | reverse complement strand
TGTGTGATTAATCCGCCGAAAATGATGAATACCATCATTAGTGATATTGAAAATAATTTTGATTTTAGTATCATGATTAAATAATTTTATAATGATTTCCTTAATTCATTTTCTTGTTTTCCGTTGATTTTCTCATTTGTCTGAAAAGATTCCCCCACCACTCAGGAAAGATCTCATCAGCAACATCTTTGAAAAAACCTTTCCCTGCATCAATGCAGAAGTTGGACATCACTTAGAAAACAGGCTGATTAAGTGTAATTTCCAATATAGTAGCTGCCGGACTTTCGCTATAATCTACGCCATTAATTGTAACCGTATTGTTCTCATTTCTCACCCAAGTGAGTTCTTCTCCGCTGAATAGATTAACCACTTTGCTTACCGTTTTATCTCCCAATGATTGGGTAGTAAAAGTCCCTGAATTCAACGCCCGGTATCCCTCATAAATATGGCAGTAAATTTTATTGTCGTTAAACGTAAAACCATATTCGCCAAAAAGTGGCTGCCATGGACCGCCTGTTGTGCCATAAATCGCTTTTCCAACTACACCTAACCAACTCCCCACCTCCAGAAGTACCTCTTGCTGATTTTGAGGAATCACTCCTTCTCTATCAGGCGCTACATTAAGAAGCAGGTTCATATTTCTTACGGCACAATTAGATAAGAAACTGACCACTTCTTCAAAGCTGAAGACTGGTCGGTCAGGCCTATATCCCCATCCTCCCTTTTGAAGAGAGACGCATTTTTCTTCAAGCTGCTCAAAACGGATATCCCCTGTCGACTTTGAGCCACCTTCTTCACCGTGAACATCGCCAATCCAGGAAAAGCGTTCGTTCACCAACATATCGGGTTGGTATTTTCTCACCAGCCCCATGATTCCAAGCGCTTTCCCGGTATCATCATCTCTTGTAATGTACTTCTCTTTTATAGGCCATTCATTGTCAGGATTTTGGTATTTACCAGAATCCCAAAAGTAGCGTTCCATTTCATGGTCTACAGTTTGACCCAGCCATCCGCCGTCCCAAAACATATAATCTATTTGGCCATAATCTTTTAAAAGAGTGGTAACCTGTTCATAAACTTCCTCTTTCATGTCTCGTGCATCTGCTTTGTGCCAGGCAGCTGTTTTATAGCCCCAGACATTTGGTTTAGCATCTTTTCCGGTTACATCGTAGTATCCCGGATAACGCCAGCTCATAGGTGAATAATACATTCCTACGTGAAGGCCCGAAGCTCTAACGGCAGTAACGTATTCTTTTATTAAATCTCGGCCTAAGTCCTTTTGACTGGTCCAGGAATAAGGATGTTTACTGTCAAAAAGTGAGTAGCCATCATGATGCCTCGCAGTTAAAACGACATATTTCATACCGGCTTTTTTAGCCAGATCGGTCCATTGCGAAGCATCAAACTGAGATGCAGTGAAACCCATTTCCGGATCTCTTGCTTTTCTTTGGTAGAACTCATGTCCCCATTTCTGATCGTGTCTTACCCATTCGGCACCTTCATCCATTGCCGCGTAAACGCCCCAATGGATAAACATACCAAATCGCTCATTTTGGAACCACTCTACTTTTTCATCAGGTAATTGGCCTACTCCGCCTTCGTCTTTAAGCACTCTCTCAGGAATATCTACAAATTCCTGAATCTTTGGTTCGGGTGCTTCTCCAAGGTAGGTTAATTGTATATCATCTGCGTAGCCATGACCATGCCCAAATAAATGAGCAATGGAGACAGTTAATTTTTCTGTAACAAAAGAAGTTTGAAAATCGATACTCACTTTAGTATAATCGGGTAATGCAATGGATTCTGATTTCTCCGGCCCTCCATAATCACTCACTGTAAGTTGCACCTCTTCTGCGCCTGTATTTGTTTTAAGATAAGCTGTTATTCTATAAAGACTATTTGGCTTTACCTTAATTTCTTGCAAACAAAAGCCTCTCCCAGGTCCAACTTTTACTGCGTATTGACCGGAAAAAGCATCTTCTGTGATAGAAGCATGCCTGGTTTTCCAATGCTGATTCCAGCCTTGTAAATTTCCTGTTTCAAAACCTGCATTGATAATTAAATCAGGTTCTTCCTGGGTGAATTCCGAATTTGATGCA
>CAYUBV010000457.1:0-2104 GCA_964443035.1 uncultured Tangfeifania sp. | reverse complement strand
GCGCTTCTTCTTTTGTTTCAGCAGCCGGTTTGGCTTCTGCTTTTGGCTTTTCAGCCTTCGGCGCTTTTGGGGCCGGAGCTTCTGCCACTGCGGTTTCCACTTCTACAAGCGGTTCAACCGATACAAATGAGCGGTCTTTTCTTTTTCTTTTAAAAACAACTGTTCCGTCGATCATTGAAAACAGGGTATGATCTTTTCCCATTCCCACATTATCGCCCGGGTAATGTTGTGTTCCACGCTGGCGTACTAAAATATTACCAGCTTTGGCAAACTGACCTCCGTATATTTTTACTCCCAGTCGTTTGCTTTCCGATTCGCGTCCGTTCTTCGAACTACCTACACCTTTTTTATGAGCCATGGTAAATGTTTTTTAGTTATCCAACAATGTTTTCAATTTGCACTTGTGTGAACTGCTGACGGTGGCCATTCAGTTTTTTGTAGCCTTTTCTTCTTTTCTTTTTGAAGACCAGCACTTTGTCGCCTTTCACGTGTTCCAGCACTTTGGCCGATACTTTTGCACCTTTAACGGTGGGGGTTCCTACGGCAATTTTTCCGTCGTTGTCAACCAACAACACTTTGTCAAAATCTACCGAGTCGCCTTCTTTGGCATCCAGCAGGTGAACATACAGTTTTTTGTCTTTTTCCACCTTGAACTGGTGCCCTGCAATCTCTACAATCGCGTACATAATTTCAATTTTAATGTTTACACCGTCAGGCGTGAATCACTTTTGATTCCTCTTTTTTGGCCTGAACGATTCAAAATTCGGACTGCAAAAGTAATTATTTTTAGATAATTGGCAAATATTGCCGGTTCTATTTTTCGCGTTTTGGCTAATTATTCCGGCTAAAAAATCAGAACCCCGAACGAAAAGCCCTTTTCACTTTATTTCAGCTTTTCGAGTCAACAATCGATTGTTCTGATTGTATAATTTAAAAGAACAGGTATGAAAAAAACAGTAACTGAAAGAAAGATTCCTTACTTACGTTTGTGAACCTTAGCTAAAACAAAAATGATTGTTATATTTGTTTTCACATAAAAAAAAACGAGGCAGAACTGGAATGCAAAAAATTCGTTTAAACATCTTAGGACTCTCGGTAAGCCAGACACAATCAGGAGCTTACGCACTTGTTTTGGCAGAAGAAAAGGGTGAACGCCGCATGCCCATCATCATCGGACCTGTTGAGGCCCAAGCCATTGCCATTCAACTGGAAGGACTGAAACCACCACGTCCGCTCACCCACGATTTAATTAAAAACATTGCACTGGCTTTTGAAATTATTTTGCTCGAGGTAACCATTTACAAGCTGGAAGAAGGCATTTTTTATTCGGAGTTATTGTGTGAAATGGACGGCAAGGAAGTGAAAATCGATTCGCGGACCTCCGATGCCGTGGCGCTGGCATTGCGTTTCAGGTGCCCGATTTACACCACCGAAGACATTCTGTCGAAGGCCGGGATTGTAATGGAATCGGACGACCTGAAGGAACCTCCCAAAGAACCCGCCGAAAAGAAATCCGGAACCGGCAGTTCTTCTTCATTTTCGCAGTACACACTGCAGGAACTGGAGGAGTTGCTGAACGAAGCCATCCAGAATGAAGACTATGAAAAAGCCTCGGTGGTGAAGGACGAAATAAACAACCGCAAAAAAAATTAACCTGTTAAAAAAATGAAACAATTTCTTTTTATGCTGGTCGTAGTCACCGGCATTTTCTTTTTTCAACCCATTCATGCCCAAAATACGGAACCAACAACTGAGAACACCGAACAAATTTCACCCACCGAACAGGAATCGTCCGATACTTCAGTACTGCTGTTATCAGACGAACGTGAAACCCCTTTTTCACTCACCGGAATTTTACGGGGGTTGCTCGGAATGGCCGTTCTAATTTTAATAGGTTTTGTGTTTAGCACCAACCGCCGGAACATTCCCTGGCGCACGGTTTTTATAGGGTTAAGTATTCAGATACTGCTGGCGGTTGGGGTACTGTACGTTCCTTTTATTCGGTTTATTTTTGAATTTTTCGGCCAGGTATTTGTCAAGATACTCGACTTTACAAAAGCCGGCAGCGAATTTCTGCTGGGCGATTTAATGAACGCCGAAACTT
>CAYUBV010000456.1:0-2107 GCA_964443035.1 uncultured Tangfeifania sp. | reverse complement strand
GTTCGCCTGACAATTCTTTGTTAGTAGGCGGCTGGGCCGGTTTGTGTTATAATCCCGATGCACCGGAGGAAGAGCAAATCTGGGATTACGACTACCTGTTGACCAAACTGGATGCGAACGGCAAAATTTTATGGACCCAAAATTACAACCGCGAGGGTTCGGAAAAAGGTTCCGCCCTTGCCGTTCTGCCCGACGGAAGCATCATGGCAGCCGGGAACTGTGAAACTTCGTTTACCGGCAACATTGGCCCGTGGCTGCTTTTTGTCGATAAAAACGGGAAACTGATAAATGACCAGGTGTACAAATTCAAGTTTAACCACGATCGGGTGGCACGCATTATCAATACTTCCGATGGCGGTTTTCTCATGATTGGTCCCGGTTATATCGATACCGAACACCGGCTGACGGGTTGGGTGAAAAAACTGAGTCCGGTATTGTAAAAGACTGTTCATCGAACCTTGTCGCAACTCCTGTGTTTTAATCTTTTACAAGAGAATAAAATGCAAAAAAAAATGAAAAACTTTGCGCAAAGCCAGGATAAAAGGCAGGAGTTCCGTATAAAGAGAAAAATCTTTCTGCCGGTAATCCTTCTGTTTTTTCTGACAGGCTTCGTCAAAGAATATAACCCGATTAAAACCCTCAAAAACAAACAACAAAAAAATAAACAGATGGATACTGATAGTGAACAGAAAATGAAATTTTCCAAAGCCATAAAATTCCTGCATTCATTAAACAATACACAGCGGGAAAAAACCCAATTTGATTTTGAGGATGCATCCAAAACCAAATGGCACTATTTGCCGGGAGCCACGAGGAAGAGGGCGGGAATCCAGCTTTTTGAGCTGAATGAAACACAAAAAGAACTTCTTTTTTTGCTGCTGCAGGATTTTTTGAGCGAATCCGGCTATTCGAAAACCAAACAGATAATTGCACTGGAGGAGGTGCTTGTTCAACTGGGCGGAAGCTCTGTTGTAAGGGACCCGGAAAAGTATTTCGCGGCATTTTACGGAAATCCGGAGCGGGACAGCTTGTGGGCCTGGTCGTTCGAGGGACATCATATTTCACTGAATTTTACCGTTTTGAATGACCGGATTTCGATGGCTCCCCGATTTTTTGGCGCAAACCCGGCCATTATCCCGGATGGAAAAAGAAAAGGGGAGCGTACCCTCGGCAAGGAAGAAGATTATGGGTTGGAATTGATAAATTCCATGTCGGCAAGCCAAAAACAGAAGGCTATATTTCGCAAAAACGCTTTTTTCGACATTACCACTACCAATGCACCGGAAGTGAACCCGCCGGAGCCGGCCGGCATTGAAATGAACGATTTGGACCCTGCTCAGCAAAACATCCTCGTAAACCTGATAAACGAGTACTTGTCGGCTATGCCGCCTGAACTGGCGTCGAAACGGATGGAAAACCTGAAACAGGAAGAATTCGATAAAATCCGTTTCGGATGGGCAGGCGCCACAAAATTGGGAGAGCCTCACTATTACCGGATTCAGGGAAAAACTTTTCTGGTGGAATTCGACAATACCCAAAACAACGCCAACCATATCCACACCGTCTGGCGGGATTTCGACGGCGATTTCGGCAGAGACTTAATCCGTGAACACTACCGGATGTCGGAGCATCATTCCATGCATTAATATCATCGTAACCACCTATTCACCAGATGATCCGCCGGCTGGCGGACAGCAGGTGAACCGAAGGAGTTGAGCTGGTGGCTCAAAGTCCACCTGCTCAATATTTACAACGAAACAATTTCTGCCACTTTTTTTCTGCTGAATTTACCATTGGCTGCTCGGGGAAGTTGCGGGAGAAACCGGATTTGCCGGGGTTGCCCAAACTTTTCCAGTTCGCGCCGGCAAGTTTCCCTCAACCGTTTTGTTTCCGCATCGGAAACTTTCCCTTCCACTACCAGAACCAATTGTTCTCCAAGTGATTCATGCGGCAGGGAGAAAATTAAAAACGGTTCAGAAATGAAAGGTTCCAGCTTTTTTTCAATTTGCTCGGGCGAAAATTTTATGCCGCCGGAGATAATAACATTGTCGTTGCGGCCCAAAATCCGGAAGGTTTTTTCATCTTTCAGTTCGGCGAGGTCGGTGGT
>CAYUBV010000455.1:0-2122 GCA_964443035.1 uncultured Tangfeifania sp. | reverse complement strand
ATCGCCAAAATTCGCAATACCAATGGAAATCAAAAACAGCCAGAAAACCAGGTTTTTCCGGTGCCCTTCCTTAAAAACCGGAACTATCAGCATTGCAAAAATAAAAATGAACCCAACAACTCCGAATTTTACCATGTAATTCAGGTACTGATTGTGTGAGGGTCCCTGGTTTTCAGGGATCAGTTTTGAATTTATTTCATCGTAAGCTTCCGCATATTTTATTTTCCAGTTTCCGGTGCCAATTCCCAGCCACAAATTGTTTTTAATTAAATGGAGCGAAGCTTTAACAAATTCTATCCGCTGAGACAACGACTGGTTATTCGGGTTTCCTGAATTAAAATACCTGTCGAGTTCCCAGATTGTTTCATACACACGCGGATACAAAGAAAATTGGTGATCAACGTAAATGTGGTTGGCAATACCGTTTTCAATGGCATCGATATCGGTTTGAGTAAGCTGACTAACACCGGCACTGTCTTTTCGCAATCCTTTACTGGTCAGGTAACGAATCAATGTTGAACGATATGAATAGCCGTGCTCGTCCAACGAGTCGAACTTCGCTTCACTTCGCTTGTTCCACTCATTTCGTAATTCTTCTTCGTTAATATACAAATTCACCCAGTGGCCGTTTTCCTTATCTGTGGCAGAAAAATCAAAATAATAAGGATTTCCGGAAGCTGTGTATTTATCGACCTTTTCCGGATCGGGTTTTTCGATAGTATAAAATTCATTCCAAACATGTGCCACATAAAAACCAGGGACAATAACTAAAAGGATTAGGATGAAGAAAACAGTCGCTTTTCTTTTAGAATTTTTAATCCTAAAAATAAGAAAAAGTAAAAATACAGTAAGTGTTCCTAAAAACGCAATTATTCCGGTTATCGATTTCAGGATAAATAAAAATCCAATCAACCACATTAAGCTAAAAATCAAGATTCCCTTATTGAATTTAAACCGTGGAAAATTTGTATCCAAAAACAGGAAATAACCAATCAGAATAATGGCCAAAACAACCTGAAAAGAATACCGGATATGTGAAATCATGGTAATTTCGCGAAATCCATCAACATTGAAATATTCTTTGAAAATCAATCGGATAACAGCAACTACCGAAGCTGTAAGAACAGAAATACAAAATAAAATGAGCACCTGCTGAAATTTCTTTGAAGAAAGCCTGGGAGAAAGAAAAAAAGCAAGGGGCAAAACAATCCAAAACAGAACTTTCCGCAACTCATAAATCGCAAAAGATAAGTCCCCGGTATTTATCATTCCTAAAACATATACCAGAAAAATAGAAATAACCAGGAGTAAAGAAGTTCTGTTTTGTTTCTTAACTGAAGGGTGTCTCCAGGAAGTAAGTACCAGCGATTGAAACAGCAATAAACCGGCAGAGATGCTCACAAAAGCTTCGGAGAATGGAAGAAATGTCACATACAAAAGAAGAGTAACAAAAAATACATTCTCTCTGAGTTTATTTAAATTCAATTTTGGCATTCCCGGCAGGATTTTTAGGTTGAACGGTAAAAATTGAATTAAATTACTTTTACGGAGATTAGAAATAATAAAAATTTAGTCATTAAAAAAGCCCATGCTCTTATGAACATGGGCTTTGAATAAATCCGGCAGCGGCCTACTCTCCCACTTTTACGCAGTACCATCGGCGCTGGCGGGCTTAACTTCTCTGTTCGGAATGGGAAGAGGTGGTGCCCCGCCGCTATAGCTACCTTAAGCTTTTAGCTGGACCAATTATATGGTCCCTGCAATAACTTTAGGCATGATGGAATAAGAAACTTTTGAGGAAAATTTTCCCTTACACAAGGGCTCTCTGTTTTTCAGAAAGTTATCGGGCAATTAGTACTGCTCGGCTATGACGTTACCGCCTTTACACCTGCAGCCTATCAACGTAGTAGTCTCCTACGGCCCTTTAGCGAGATCTCATCTTGAGGTGAGCTTCGCGCTTAGATGCTTTCAGCGCTTATCTCATCCAGACATAGCTACCCTGCAATGCAGCTGGCGCCACAACAGGTACACTAGAGGTCTGTCCAACACGGTCCTCTCGTACTGGTATCAGGTCCTCTCAAATCTCATACGCCCACAACAGATAGGGACCGAACTGTCTCAC
>CAYUBV010000454.1:0-2131 GCA_964443035.1 uncultured Tangfeifania sp. | reverse complement strand
TTAAAAGTTATGTAACACTTTGTATCCCAAATATTCTCAACTTGCTTCCATTATCATTCACTTAATATTATCAAAATGAAACGAGCATGATAAAAATTATCACCCAAGAGAATGATTATAATTTCATGCGAGTTCCATATGATGCCTTATAAATAAACAATTTTAATCATATGAAAAAATCAATTTTCCACCTTACTTTTATAGCCCTGACAGTTGGTTTGGTGTTCACATCCTGCGTATCGGGCAAAAAATTTACAGCTTCAGAAGCCAGGGCCGAAAAACTTCAGCAAGAAAATGCAACCGCAAAAAGCGAATTGAATGAAAGCAAAATGCAGCTTTTGAAAGTAACGGATGAAAAGGCTTCCATGCAGGCAGAGAATGAAATGATGCAAAAAGAATACGCATTGATTCAAAAAAACCTGATGATGCGTTCAACCGAATCAAAAATGACCATTGCCGATCAAACACGGCGTCTTGGCGAACTACAGAGTATAATCGATTCTCAGGTAGAGATATCCACCAGATTGAAAAAATCAATCGGAGATGCACTGAAAAATTATAAAACCGACGAATTAATCGTGTATATGAAGGATGGAAATGTACATGTATCGCTGGCAGAAAAACTGCTCTTTAAATCGGGCAGCGACATAGTCGATGCAAAAGGAATCGCAGCGCTTAAATCGCTGGCTTCGGTTTTGAACAGTTCAGAAGATTTCACCGTTGACATTGAAGGCCATACGGATGATGTATCGATTAAAACCGCACGATTTAAAGACAACTGGGACCTCAGCACCGCCCGGGCTTCATCCATTGTTCGTATTCTGACCCTCGATAACGGGTTCGATTCGGGCCGCATTACTGCATCAGGGAAAAGTCAGTTTCATCCGGTAAATAATAATACAACTGCCCTGGGACGCGCCGATAACCGACGTACAGAAATCATCCTCTCCCCCGACTTACAGGAAATATATAAGCTTTTGCATCAGTAATATTTTTTTGCCGGTATTTAAAAATAAACTAAAACGCCATGACCAAAATTCAATTTAACAACACACTTATTAATTTAAGTGAAAAACTGCATTATTATGCACTCAGTCTAACTTCTGATTCGGAGAAGGCCAGCGATCTTTTACAGGAAACCATGTTAAAAGTACTGACTTATCGCGACACGTTTACGGAAAACACGAACTTCAAAGCATGGGTATACACCATCATGAGAAACACATTTATTAATGATTACCGGAGGAAAGTAAAAATAAATAATAGGTTTGTTGATTCCAACATCGATTTATACCTTTCATTTTCAACGGAAAAGAATTATCCGGCCCCCGATTCATTTTACCATACCAAGGAAATTCACCGTAATATTGATGCACTCGGCGATGAATACAGAATCCCTTTTACGATGTTTGTGGAAGGGTACAAATACAAAGAAATAGCTGAAAAACTTGACTTACCTATTGGTACCGTTAAAAGCAGAATCTTTTTCTCACGAAAGAAGCTGAAAAGAATACTGCATGAGTATTTGGATAATTAATAAAGATGAAACAGGTGTCAAGTCAATACAAACTTGTCATTTCGACCTTTGGGAGAAATCTGCTGTAAGAATTAGATTTCTCACCTTCGTACCTCAGGTTTCGAAATGACAATTCCTACATTTCATACTTGACATGACATGAAGATTTGCTGGCAATCACAAATTGATATATAAGCATTCTTCATCCTTACTTCATATTACCCTGAATATAAAGTTTTTGTATCAGTAAATTTTATTGCCGGTATTAAAAACTGCACCACCGCACTCCTTTTTTGGGGTGCGGTATTTTTTTGACAATCTGTGAATAATGAAAATTTTAAAACACTATCCGGATGGGGTTCCGGAATATTCTTTCCGGTAACAATCTGGCATATTCTAACTGAAATGCCTGTCTTACGATTTACTCTGAATAATCTTCCGGTATCCACTCATCAATTCGTCATAGTTTATTTTGGGCGTCAAATTCATCGAAAAATCTGTATTGTTGTTGTACGTTCGATTCTTCAGAGGAATGCCGGTCATCAAATAGTTTGGGCTTCAGCTCAGCTACCCGCTTTGCTTCCACCCTGGTTTGTTTAATATGCCCGTAATTCA
>CAYUBV010000453.1:0-2139 GCA_964443035.1 uncultured Tangfeifania sp. | reverse complement strand
TTCAGCATCTCTGTCATCGTCTTATTATGCCCAATAAAATTGGGTGGGCACTCGAAATGACAATTACTGCATTTTACGTTTGACCTGACATTAAGAGTTTGACTCACCGGATAAACGATCAATCAACGCCTGCAAGCGCGAATCTATTTCCTCTGTCAGTTCCGTTTGATTGTAACGGCGGGTAAGCACCAACATGTTTCGGAGGTGTGAAATTTCGCGGTCTTGTTCTCCCTGAACCGCACCTGCAAACTGCACCGGAAGCGATAAATAATAGTCGAGCATGGCAAAACTGTTATCAACCATTTTCCGCACTTTTTCATTGCCTTTTTCTGTGGCACCGGCACTGTAATACTGTTCGGTTGCCGGAAATGAATCAAAACTCAGCGGTATGATTTCATCGGGAAAGAGTTCAAACATTCTATCGACAACTTCTTCGGCCTTTTCTTTTTTCCCTTTCTCATTCAGCTTTTCAGCGAGGCGGGCAAACATGTGCCGGGCCTGCAAAATTTTAATCGCCCGCTCGTTGTAGTCATCCAGGTAGATATCCGGATCGTTGACATTTCCCCACACGAATTTATTCATCACATGGTCATAAAGAACTCCT
Source organism: uncultured Tangfeifania sp. (assembly GCA_964443035.1). Taxonomy (GTDB): domain Bacteria; phylum Bacteroidota; class Bacteroidia; order Bacteroidales; family Prolixibacteraceae; genus Tangfeifania. The sequence continues at coordinate 1,535 of CAYUBV010000453.1, read as the reverse complement.
GAATTAACATGCCCGAAATAAAGCCCTTCCCGCTCCGTTTTAATGGGCACAAAACGGTAGGCCAGCCCTTCTAACTGAAGCCAATCGAGGAAAAATATATTCCCGGTGTGCAGCAGGCTGTGATCGATGTAAACCGGGCGCTCCCAGTTATTGGCAGCAATAATATTCAGCACCGCCAACTCACTTTTCGACACATAATTTTTATTGATGCTGAATTCAACCCGACCGGTAATTAAAGCCGAATCTTCCGGCTGAACAGTTCCTGTTTTCAATACTTTTTCTTTGTCCACATCGATGTAAAAATCCTTCGACGGGAAGTAATTCATTGAACTACCGTTTGTCATCCGCACTTTGGCCCTGGTGTCGTCGCTGCCCACAAACAAAAGTGCATCGCGCAATTCAATTGCCCCTTCTTTTCTTTCCTGAAACAAAATGGCATCGCGGTGGCCCATGTAATATTTTTCCTTGTCGAGCACAAACGGAATTGGAGCGGCTTCGTAGGTTGCTTTACGGTGCTGATTGATGTACCAGTCCATGCCGAGGTAGCTTATGTTTACAATTTTGATGTCGGGACGAACTCCCTCTACTTCCTGCACATACCACAACGGAAACGTGTCGTTGTCGCCATAGGTGAAAAGTATTGCATTAGGCGCGCACGATTCCAGGTAATTGATGGCATAATCGCGGGTCATATAGCGGCCCGAGCGATCGTGATCGTCCCAGTTTTCGGAAGCCAGAATGCCGGGCACCAAAATTAGTGAAGCAACTGTAACCAGCGCAGCTCCCGGAATTCCTTTAATTACTTTTCGAACCGCGTCGAAAAGCGCGGGAACGGCCAGCCCGATCCAAATGGCAAAGGCATAAAACGACCCCGCGTAAGCGTAGTCTCTTTCGCGCGGCTGAATAGGAGTTTGGTTCAGGTACGCAACAATGGCGATTCCTGTAAATACGAACAAAGTCATGGTTACTGCAAAACTTTCACGACCTTTCCGGCCTTGGTTGTACTGATAAAAAAGCCCAATCAACCCAAATAACAGCGGCAAAAAATAATAGGTATTCCGCGAAGGTTCATTTTTCATAAACTCCGGCATCTGATCGCGCGGCCCCACTCTCGCTTCATCCAGAAACTGAATTCCGCTTATCCAGTTTCCGTTCATAAAACTGCCGTGCCCCTGCACATCGTTTTGCCGTCCGGCGAAATTCCACATAAAGTAGCGGAAATACATGTGCCCCGTCTGGTAAGAAAACAGGAACCGAAGGTTTTCAGCAAAAGTAGGTTTCATCAGGGTTTTACGCTCTCCGCGGTCGTTTACACGAACAGGCCGCCCTTCCACTTTCCCCCACTCTTTGTATTCCCTCACATGTTGCGGCTGGCTGCTGTACATGCGCGGAAAAATGGTTTCCATTTTTGAGTCGTACTCTGTTTTTCTGGAAAGTGTTCCGGTTACTTCGTATCGGCCGTCAACTTTATTGTACATGTTTTGCCGGCCAACAGAAGCAACCGCCGGTGCATTGTAATATTGCCCGTAAAAAAG
>CAYUBV010000452.1:0-2143 GCA_964443035.1 uncultured Tangfeifania sp. | reverse complement strand
CCAAAGCTGATAAAGAATTTCCTGAAACATATCTTCCCGTTCGGCTTTTGTCTTGTAATAAACCAGCGTTACTTTGTGCAGAATGCCCTGGTAAGATGAAAGGATATTGAGAAATTCTTGTTTAAGCTTATTCATTAAACTGTTTTTCTAATAAAGTAAGATTGAAATGTATTTTCTTACAGAAAAATACGATTATTTTTTTGGGGCGAAGAATATTGATGAGTAGAATTTATTGGTCAAAATATACCGGAAATACTATATTTGTGTGTACATCCATTTTAAAGAAAAAACCAATGCAAAGAACAGCAGTTTTACTTTTCGCAGTTTTGGTCCTGGCAGCCGGCTGCAGCAATAACAAAAAATCATCGGAAAAGTCGACCGAAACAACTGATACTTCGGTCACAGAATCAAAGTTTCTGAATGAGCCGCTGGTGGAGCATATTTACACCGCCGATCCGTCGGCGCATGTTTTCGAAGGGAAAATTTACATTTATCCGTCGCACGACATTGATGCGGGAATACCCGACAACGATTTGGGCGACCAGTATGCCATGCGCGACTACCATGTTTTTTCGATGGAAGAACCTGGCGGCGAAGTAACCGACCACGGCGAAGTTCTGTCAGTAGATGATATTCCGTGGGCCGGTCGCCAGCTTTGGGCTCCGGATGCTGCTCATGCCAACGGAAAGTACTACCTCTATTTTCCGATGAAAGATAAAAATGATGTATTCAGAATTGGAGTTGCAATTAGCGATAATCCCGAGGGGCCGTTCACCCCGGAGCCTGAGCCAATTGCCGGAAGTTTCAGCATGGATCCGGCTGTTTTTCAAGACGACGACGGCGCGCATTACATGTATTTTGGAGGAATCTGGGGCGGCCAGTTGCAAAGATGGAAAGATGGAGAATATGATCCCGAGGGAACCGAACCGGGAGCGGATGAACCTGCGCTCAGCCCGCAAATTGCAAGGTTGGATGATGATATGGTCAGTTTTGCTGAACCACCTGAATATGTGATGATTTTAGATGAAGACGGCTATTCTATTCTGGCCGGCGACAATGACCGCCGGTTTTTTGAGGCAGCCTGGGTACACAAATACAACGAAACCTATTATTTCTCGTACTCAACCGGCGACACCCACAAAATTGTCTATGCTACGGGCGACAATCCATACGGGCCGTTTACCTACCAGGGCGTAATTTTAAAACCGGTGCAGGGATGGACCAACCATCACTCCATTGTGGAATTCGAAGGGAAATGGTACCTGTTTTATCACGACACCCAAATGTCAGGGAAAAACCATTTGCGGAATATTAAAATGACAGAACTGACCCATAATGAAGATGGCTCGATACAAACAATCGATCCGATGAAAAATTAGATTTTCTTCATCTCCGGAATATTTTTCCCGCGTAAAATCAGGAAAGGGAACGGAAATTTAATTGATTCTCCGTTCCCTTTTCTTATCTTTATTCCAAACACTTAATATATGGAATCAATAAACAAAGTAGCCGTTATTACCGGCGCATCAAAAGGAATTGGAAAAGCCATTGCCTTTGGTTTGGGAAAAATGAACTACCAGACTGTTTTGATTGGAAGAAATCAGGATGATTTAAAATCTATTGCAGAAGAAATTATAAAATCAGGAGGAGTTGAACCCGCTTGGTTTTCTGCTGATATCACCAATTCAGATAAAGTAAAAGAAACTGTTGCGGAAATTACCTTGCAATTTGGCCGGATCGACATCCTGGTAAACAATGCGGGTGTTCATTTTGGCGGTTCGCTCGATTTGCCGGAGCATGATTTTAAATCGATGCTGGAAACCAACATCATTGCACAACTAATTTTTGCGCAGGAAGTAATTCCGGTAATGAAAAAGCACCAGTCGGGTTATATTTTTAATGTTGCTTCGCGTTCGGGGAAAGTTGGTTTTGCCGGCAGTGGCGGTTATTGCGCTTCCAAATTCGGGTTGGTTGGATTGAACGAATCGTTGTACCGCGAACTCACACCGCTGGGAATAAAAGTCACAGCGCTTTGCCCAGCCTGGGTAAATACCAACATGGCACAGGAAGCCGGAACGCCGCTTCAAGCGGAAGAAATGATTCAGCCTGAAGATTTATTTAAAACCATTCGCTGGCTGCTGGA
>CAYUBV010000451.1:0-2146 GCA_964443035.1 uncultured Tangfeifania sp. | reverse complement strand
ATAGTTGCCGACCGCCTGATTGGACAGCGAAAAGCCATCATGATTGGTGGAATTGTAATGGGACTGGGACAGGCTGCCATGGCTTATTCCGAGGCAATTGTGGGGATGGTGGATTTACCTCACGAAGCCCTTATGCAACAGCGTCAGTACTGGTTATACATCGGCCTGGGATTGCTCATATTGGGAAATGGTTTTTTTAAGCCAAATATTTCTACAATGGTCGGGCGGCTCTATGCCGATGGCGATCCGCGGAAAGATGCTGCATTTACCATTTTTTACATGGGAATTAACATCGGTGCATTTCTGGCTCCGCTTATTGCCGGGTATCTCGGCGAATCGGTCGGCTGGGCGTGGGGATTTGGTTCCGCTTCGGTAGGTATGTTTATCGGTACCTTCTGGTTCTGGATGCAGGAATCAAAACTCGGAACACTTGGTTTTGGGCCCAAACGTAAATTTACTGCCAAAGTAGCAAAGCTTAATGGCCGCGACTGGTTGGAAGTATTGGTTTGGACAATTGGACTGACAGGCGCTGTTTACCTGTTTGTGAAAACGTGGTGGACCCTTCCGGAAACAGCTACAACCATTATTATACGTGCCGCTATTTTTGTTTCCATTGCAGCTATTGCATACATTATTATTAAAAATACAACCGGTAAAACGGAGTGGAGCCGCATTGGCGCCATCCTGGTTTTTGCCTTCTTTAATGTATTTTTCTGGTCGGGTTTTGAGCAGGCCGGAGGTACTTTCAACCTTTTTGCCCGCGATTATACCGATCGCATGATTGGCGACTTTGAAATTAATGCTACCTGGTTCCAGTCTATAAATGCCCTTGCAATTGTTGGTCTGGCCCCGGTATTTTCAATGATGTGGGTGGCCCTGGGCCGAAGGAATCCTTCAACACCCGTGAAATTCGGACTGGGACTGTTCCTGCTTTCGCTCGGTTTTGTGGTCATGTATATCGCCGACTCCATCGCTACGCTGCAAAACCTTGTCAGCCCGATGTGGCTGGTTGGCGTTTATGTGCTTCATACTACCGGCGAACTTTGCCTTAGCCCCATTGGCCTCAGTATGATTAGCAAACTTTCTCCGCCCAAAATTACTTCGCTCATGATGGGATTGTGGTTCGCATCCATTGCCCTGGCAAACTATCTTGCCGGCGCCCTCAGAAGTATCCTGGAGAATTTTATGCCGGATATGAATATTTTCCTATTCCTTGTTATTACTTCCGGTACGGCTGCAGTGCTGATGTTTGCCATATCGCCCTGGCTGAAAAAAATGATGCGCGGTATCGATTAAAAAAAACTGACAAATATTATTAAAAAAGAGGGAGCTGCGGTTCCCTCTTTTTTATGGTGCCAATACCCTTATTTTACCCCGTTTAACAAGAAATATTAGCGATTCATCGAATTGAGTTGTTTTTTCTTTTCCCTATTGTTTCTTTTGAAATGGTGACCGGTTGAATAGATGTCTTTTGAAAAATATGTTGTAATTTTCAGAAATGCACGTTCAGATTTTTTTGAAATAAGGGTTTTTAATAATAAGGTACCAATATGTCCAATGGAAAAGAAACGAATTAATCTGACAAAAATCCTTTGCATCTCCATCCCGATAGTTATCGCTATCATGATATTCTCGATAACTATTGGGCGTGAAATTTATGAAGGCAGAACACAAAGCCTGCAATCATTCAGTTTAATTCATTTTTCGGGGTACCTTTTCTTTTTGCTGATGCCGGTTGAAATGGCTTTTGTATATTACCTGTCCTACTACGAAGAAGCAAAACTAATCAGCGTTGCATTGCTGACTGCTACTTTCGCACAAATAATCGATTACATTATCGGCCTCTCTTTCAGTTCAAAATTTATTCATTATTTCGTGGGTATAAAACGAATTGAAAAAGCGGAAAAACAAATCCGCCGGTACGGGAACCTCACCATTTTTGTATTCAACCTTTTCCCGCTTTCATCGCCCATTATTGCCCTGGTGGCGGGCATGTTAAAGCTCCGTTTCCGCGATTTGCTGTTTTTTAGTTTAACCGGGCTTATTCTGAAATATGTGGCGCTGACGCTCATTTTCTAAAATGAATGAACTATTGAGTTGGCAACCAGATGTAAAGTGGACGTTCATCATGGCGCGTCCTCCTTTG
>CAYUBV010000450.1:0-2156 GCA_964443035.1 uncultured Tangfeifania sp. | reverse complement strand
TTATTCAGAATGCTGGCGGCTTCGTTCATTTCCACCATAAATGTCGATTCGCCCAGTGAAATATTGTCGGATGCCCCCACCCGCGTAAATACTTTATCGACAATCCCTATTTTTGCAGCTTCAGCCGGAACGAAACTTCCCATTTGTGTCAATAATACAATCAGCGCAGTCTGACGGAGCAACGCCGATTTACCGGCCATATTGGGCCCGGTAATAATAATAATCTGCTGATCTTCCTGGTCGAGTTTTACATCGTTGGCAATGTATGACTCACCGATGGGAAGCTGGTGTTCTATAACCGGATGACGGCCGTTTTTAATTTCGATGTTGGTGCTGTCATTCACTTCAGGCCTGAAATAGTTGTAAGCAGAAGCACATGAGGCAAACGAAAGCAAGGAATCGATTTTGGCCAGCACATTCGAATTCAACTGGATGGCAGAAATGTATTCCGACAAGGCAAAAACCAGTTCATTAAATAATTTTGTTTCCAACACCTGGATTTTCTCTTCGGCTCCCAATATTTTTGATTCATATTCCTTCAGTTCTTCGGTAATGTAACGCTCGGCATTCACCAGTGTTTGTTTGCGAATCCAATCTTCAGGGACTTTATTTTTATGCGTATTTCTGACTTCAATGTAATACCCAAAAACATTGTTGAAACTTATTTTCAACGATGGAATTCCGTACTTTTCACCTTCCCTTTTTTGAAGATTCAACAGGTAATCTTTTCCTGAATAGGCAATTTCACGCAATTCATCCAGTTCACCTGAAACACCTTTTGCAATGGTTTTCCCTTTATTTACGGCTGTGGGCGGATCGGCCACAATTTCTTTATGAATTCGCTCGCGAATTAAATCGCACGGGTTGAGCTGTTCGGCAAACCGTTTCAATGTTTTATTATCGGTGCCGGCACATACTTCTTTAACAGGGATGATGGCATTCAGGGCATTTTTCACCTGCACCATTTCGCGTGGGTTAATTCTGCCCACAGCCACTTTTGAAACCAGCCGTTCCAAATCGCCCATTTGCCGCAGGTGGTCCTCCAGGTTTTCCTTTATTTCCGGGTTTTTCAGAAAAAATTCCACCACATCGAGGCGTTCATTAATCGGATCGATATCTTTTAACGGCAGTGCCAGCCACCGCTTCAGCAAACGCGACCCCATCGGGGTAATGGTTTTATCGATTACCTGCAACAGTGATTTTCCTCCTTCGTGAAGCGGCGAAAACAGCTCGAGATTGCGGATGGTAAAGCGGTCGAGCCACACGTAATGTTCTTCCTCGATGCGGCTCAGCCCGGTAATGTGTTTAATGTGATTGTGCTGCGTAATATCGAGGTAATGCAACACAGCCCCGGAGGCAATAATTGCCAGCGGCATGTTCTGAATGCCATAACCTTTCAGCGAGGTGGTTTCAAAATGGCGGGTAAGCCGGTCGGTGGCAGCGTCGCTCGTGTAAACCCAGTCGTCGAGGTTGTAGGTGTAATATTTATTGCCGAAAATCTCGGTAAATTCCTGGCTTCTGCCCCTCTGGAACAACACTTCTTTAGGCTGAAAAGAACTAAGCAGTTTATCAATATATTCGTAATTCCCTTCAGCCGTATGAAACTCGCCCGTGGAAATGTCCATAAAAGCCACGCCGGCCATTTTCTTATCGAAATGCACCGAAGCAAGAAAGTTATTTTCCCGGTTTTCAAGAATATTTTCATTGATGGAAACCCCGGGAGTAACGAGTTCTGTAATTCCCCGTTTTACAATTTTTTTGGTCATTTTGGGGTCTTCCAGTTGTTCGCAAATAGCCACCCGCTGTCCGGCCCTCACAAGTTTCGGGAGGTAAGTATCTATAGCATGATGCGGAAAACCCGCAAGTTCCACATAACTGGCTGCTCCGTTTGCGCGGCGGGTTAAAGTGATTCCCAGAATTTCGGCCGATTTTATTGCATCCTCTCCAAAAGTTTCATAAAAATCGCCTACCCTGAAAAGCAGCACAGCATCAGGATGTTGGTCCTTGATTTTGTAGTACTGCTTCATCAACGGCGTTTCAACGTATTTTTTCGATTCTTTCATTGGGAAACAAAGATAGTGGTTTGAAGAGTGAAGGAAAAATATTGCTCCCTGGTTCAGTCATTATTTTTCAACAAAAAATCAAGATAGTTATTT
>CAYUBV010000449.1:0-2161 GCA_964443035.1 uncultured Tangfeifania sp. | reverse complement strand
TGCTTGATAATATAAAACCCGATTACCTTTTGCACCTGGCCTGGAAAATGGAAACCGGAATGCAGTTGAATTCTACCGTAAACAATGACTGGGTGGATATCAGTATGGATTTAATCCGAAAATTTGCCCGGGCAGGCGGAAAAAGAGTAGTCGTTTCCGGTTCATGTGCCGAATATAAATGGGGAAATTACCTGTACGACGAAGAAACAACCCCATTGGAACCGCAAAGTGTTTATGGTCAAAGCAAGCACAAACTACACCAAAAAATAGCGGCATTCTGCAGTCAAAATAAAATAAGCTATGCATGGGGCAGAATATTTTTTATGTATGGCCCAAATGAAAATAAAAAAAGGTTGGTGCCTTATGTTATTCATTCCATATTAAAAGGAGAGAAGGTACGTACCACCCACGGAAATCAGACGTATGATTACCTGAATGTAGAAGATGTTGCCCGGGCTTTGGTGGGGCTGGTTGAATCGGATTTCAACGGGGCGGTTAATATTTGTTCAGGACAACCGCTAAAAGTAAAAGATTTGGTATTTAAAATTGCCAATCAAATGAATTCCAATGATTTAATTGAGATTGGCGCGATTGAATCAAATGAAGAGGAACCGGAATTTGTGGTTGGGAAGAATGACCGGTTAAAAAAAATTACAAACTGGCGTCAAAACATTGATATCGATTGGGGAATAAAAAAAACGATTCAATTTATTAGAAGTAAAAACAACTGGAAATGAGAGATATTGTAATAATAGGCGCAGGAATGGCAGGTTTTGGTGCTGCACATCATTTTTATAAGAACAACATCCGCTCAACAATTTATGAGAAAGATAATTTCATCGGCGGGCACGCTGCAACTTTTATTCGGGATGGGTTTGTTTTCGACGATGGCCCGCACATATCTTTCACTAAAAATGAAAGAATCCGCAAGTTATTTCACGACAGTGTGAACGGGGAGGTTGAGACTTTTAAAGCCTACGTAGATAACTACTGGAAGGGTTATTGGATAAAACACCCGGCCCAGGTTAACCTGAATGGATTGCCCAATGAATTAGTTGTAAAAATTATCCGCGAAATTTTTGAGGCGAGCAAACTGGAAAAAAGGTCGGCCACAAATTTTAAAGACTGGTTGCTGGAAACATTCGGAAAGACATTTGCAGAAACATTTCCACTGGAATATACCAGGAAATTTCACACCACACAGGCAGAAAATCTCGACATCGATTGGATTGGCTCCAGGCTGTACCAGCCTGACCTCGATGAAGTATTGAAAGGCGCCTTGCAGGCAAGTACCGACGACGTTCATTATGTTACCGGGTTTTATTACCCAACCAATGGTGGTTTTGTCCGGTTTCTTGATCAGTTTAAAAACAGCGCAAATTTGGAATTTGATCATAAGATGGTTAAGATTGATCCTGTTCAGAAGCTGATTTTCTTTGCCAACGGATTAACCAAAAAGTACGATTACTTAATCTCCTCGATTCCTTTGCCCGAGTTAATACCATGTATTGAAGGAGTTCCTCCCGGTGTGCTCAAAGCTTCCCGGAAACTGGCCTGCACAAGCTTTGTTTCGGTTAACCTGGGGGTGAACAGAAATGATATTTCCAAAGCGCACTGGACCTATTTTTATGACCAGGATTTTATATTTTCAAGGCTGTCTTTCCCGCATTTGTGGTCGGCAAACAATGCGCCGGAAAATTGCGGAAGTATCCAGGCCGAAATTTATTTCAGCAAAAAATATAAACCGTTAACCCAGGCGCCGGAAGATTTAATTGAACCCACAATTTCAGGCTTAAAACGTTGTGGAATTTTAAACGATTCGGATGAAATTATCTTTAAAGAAGCCAGGTTTTCACCGTATGCCAATGTTATTTTCGATCTCGACCGTATTCCGAACCTTTCGGTTGTTCATAATTATCTCGATCAAATTGACATTAAATACTGCGGGCGTTTTGGTGAATGGGGTTACCAATGGACGGACGAGTCGTTTGTGAGCGGCGAGAATGCTGCGAAAAGAGTGATGAATCAATTAAACCTAACTGCGACGGTCAGTCATCCAGGGTAACTTCCACAGTAAAAAACAGCTTAAATAACCATACCAAAAAATACATATTTGGCCGGATAAAAAATTCCAGTTTGGCCAAATCTCTATTATATAACC